>NZ_CP104270.1:3346767-3652651 GCF_045277075.1 Seonamhaeicola sp. MEBiC01930
TTCTTCAGAAATTGTAACTCCCTTAAAACGAAGTACATTAACTACCTGCTGCATTAAATGCACACAACCTATAGCATGATGAAACCTAGTGTGATGTGCTCCGGGATACACCAAATAAGACATCCCCATTTGAGTGATTCTTCTTAGCCTTTGAAAGTATTTATGCTGAATTAAATCAAAAATCAAAGAATTTGGAATGGTAATAAATCCGTAAATTGGGTCGTTTAATATTTTAAGCTTATTCAAACTTTAAAAATTGTGATTAAGTAAGCACAAATATAAGATTAACAATTAATAAAACGCCTTAATGAAGACCATACAAATACTTTGGGTTGATGACGAAATAGATTTACTTAAACCTCATATTTTATTTTTAGAGCAAAAAAATTACAAAGTAACAACTTGTAAAAGTGGCACCGAAGCCATTGATATATTAGACAACTCTATTTTTGATATTGTTTTCTTAGATGAAAATATGCCTGGTTTAACTGGATTGGAAACTTTAAATGAAATTAAAGAGAAACAAGACAATCTACCCGTAGTAATGATTACCAAAAGTGAAGAAGAGTATATTATGGAAGAGGCTATAGGGAATAAAATTGCAGATTACCTTATAAAGCCCGTAAACCCAAATCAGATACTTTTAAGTTTAAAAAAGAATTTAGATCATTCCAGATTAGTTTCTGAAAAAACAACTTCAAATTACCAACAAGAGTTTAGAAAAATCGCCATGGATTTAGCTATGGTAAACACCTATGAAGAATGGGTTGATTTATATCAAAAACTCATTTATTGGGAAATTCAACTTGAGGATATTGAGGATTCGGGAATGTTCGAAATTTTAGAATCTCAGAAAGTTGAAGCCAACATTCAATTTGGAAAGTTTATTGAGAAAAATTACCCTAGTTGGTTTAAGCAAGATAATAATGCTCCCATAATGTCTCATACGCTTTTTAAGGAACGTGTTGTTCCAGAAATTAGCTCAAAACAACCTACAGTTTTAATTGTAATTGACAATTTACGTTATGACCAATGGAAGGTTTTTGAACCCGTAATAAACAATCATTATAAAAAAGAAAAAGAGGAGGCTTTCTTTAGCATTCTTCCTTCTGCAACCCAATACGCTAGAAACGCTATTTTTTCTGGATTAATGCCTAGTGAAATGGAAAAATTATTTCCTCATTATTGGAAAAACGATACTGATGAAGGTGGTAAGAATTTGTTTGAAGCTGAATTTTTAGAAAGCCAAATGAAACGTTTAGGTTTAGATAATCTTAATTTTGAGTATCATAAAATCACCAATTTAAAAAACGGAAAAAAACTCGCAGACAATTTCAAGTCACTAAAAAACAACGACTTAACTGTTGTGGTTTACAATTTTGTTGATATGCTCTCCCACTCAAAAACCGAAATGGAAGTGGTTAAAGAATTAGCATCTAATGATAAGGCCTATAGATCTTTAACCTTAAGTTGGTTTAAAAACTCACCACTCTTAGAAATGATACAACAAGCCCAACAACTAGGTTTTAAGTTAATTCTAACAACAGATCACGGCACCATAAACGTAAATAACCCATCAAAAGTTATTGGAGATAGAGATACTAGTTTAAACCTAAGATATAAAACAGGACGAAGCTTAACATTTGAATCTAAAGATGTTTTACAAGCTAAGAATCCTAAAGACTTTCATTTACCCTCAATAAACATGAGTAGTTCTTACATATTTGCTAAGGGCGACCAATTTTTTGCTTATCCTAATAATTACAATCATTATGTAAGTTATTTTAGAAACACCTATCAGCATGGTGGAATTTCTTTAGAAGAAATGATTATTCCATTTGTAGTTTTTACTCCAAAATAATCCACGTAATACATAAAACATCGATGAATAACACTTTTTTCTAGGTTTTTAGAAAAAATATGTCTAATATTGCATAATAAATTTGTTTGAATTGGAAATAAATTATTTATTAGAAAACGTTGATGACGTAGCTAAGGAGATAATTAGTAATGTTAAGAGTAAAACGATTTTCCTTTATGGAGATATGGGCGTTGGAAAAACCACATTAATTAAATCTCTTGCTAAATTTTTAGGGAGTAATGATGAGGTAAGTAGCCCTACGTTTTCAATAGTAAATGAATATGAAGCTGGTCAAGAAATAATTTACCATTTTGATTTGTACAGAATCAAAGATTTAGAAGAAACATATAATTTTGGAATTGAAGATTATTTGTACTCTGATAATTGGGTAATTGTTGAATGGCCAGAACTCATTGAACCGATAGCCCCTAAACGATTTGATAGAATTGATATTACTTTAAATAGTGACAATTCTAGAACGTTAAAATTGAATTTAAAACTAAAATTAACCTAAAAAATAGCAACAAGCGATACGGAAAAACAATCAAAAACTTCTTGATTTGATGATTTTACGGTAAAACCCTACCAAGAAAATTACAAAACAATTGTTTTTAACATTTCTTTAACATTTTGACTAATACCACACCATAGTTCTTCAATACTTTTGGGGTAATTAATTAATTAAATCCCTATTAAAATGAAAACTAAAAAGTACTTAATTGTTATCTTGGTATTAGGCGGCGTGTTGTTTTCAGCTTTTGCTACAAAAACAGTAAGTCAGGACAATGAAGCAAGAATTGACAGAAAGACAAAACCAATCCTTGCAGAAGCAAGCATTGACAGAAAAACAAAACCAATCCTTGCAGAAGCAAGAATTGACAGAAAGACAAAGCCAATCCTTGCCGAAGCAAGAATTGACAGAAAGACAAAACCAATCCTTGCCTAAGGATGTTTTTTCTAGTAAAAATCTTTTTGTAGGGAGTTTTATAGCTACGGCAGTTGCTTTAACTCCCTATTTTTTTTCCTTATATGAAAATGTTCCGAAAACACAAACTTGGGAAACTTCATTATTCACTTATACCAGTACAGTTTTTGAAGATGCTAATTACGGCATGTGGGTTGTAACTGGGAAAATAATACCTTTATATTTACTATTTATTTGGTTTTTTACCTGCCGTCATTGGTGGTACCATGCTCTTTTAGTTCCAATTGCTATGTATATTTACCAAACAGGCGTTGTTTTGTTTGGTGAAGCTGACATTGATGCTTTTCAACTGTTTTACATGATTCCAATTATGGCAATTGTGATACCAACAATTTATTTGTTAAGAGCGAGAATGTTTAATAAAATTGCAATTGCAACCAAATCCATGCAAGAATTTGAGGATGAGTTTAAAGCATCTCCAAAAAATTTCTGGGGGAAGGTAAAGCAGTACTTTTAAAATTAATTAATTAATTAATTGAGTCTGTTTCTTTCATCTAAATCAATTTGTCTCTTATTATTTTTTAATTTAAAGTTTCCAAACTTATAGTTAAAACCAACAGTAAACAACCTATTTTCTACTCTAGACTTTAAAAACGCGTCTTGATTTAAGTAGTTTGTTCTGGCGGTATAATTCTGGGTGTCAAAAATATCCGTGACACCAATACTTAGGGAAGCTCGCTTATTCCAAAACGACTTTCTAATGTCAATGTTTAAACCGTGCATTTCACTAGTATCAGTAGGACCATCATTTGTTGGTGTTAAAAGCACGTAGGACACATTAGCATTCAAGCTCCCATCCTTTAACAAATTAAAATAATTGGTCAATTCCATATAAAAAGACCATTGTTCCCCTGTTAGCAATACGGAACTATCATCTTGCGCATAAAACTTATTATTATAATAATATATGGATGATAAGACATAAAGATTCCATTTTCGTGAAATCTGCTTATAAGTCATAAAATCAAGCCCATAAGTATAAGACACATCGGTATTAGTGTTTTTATATACAACCTGATTATTTATGTTATCCTGAAATATAAATTGAATTACTGGGTTGTTTTCATATCTATAGTATAATTCAAATGTGTAATCCTTATTAAAATTGTAACCCAATGTTAACACGTCATCAATCCGCGGTTTCAAATTAGGATCTCCAATAATATAGGTGTTATCATTAAGAAAATATTTAAAAGGATTTAGTTGATTATATCTAGGCCTATGGATTCGTTTATTATAGCTTAGATAAAATTCATTATCGTCATTAATTCTATTGGTAACATGAAATGAAGGGAATAATTTAAAATAATTTATGATAGACTTCGTATTAGTAAAAATAGTATTTCCTTCTATATCTGTTTTCTCTGCTCTTAACCCAGTCTTTAGGCTCCATGACTCCCATTCTTTTGAAAAAGATAAATATGCTGCTAAATTTGATTCTTGGTATAAAAACGTGTCGGAATTATCAAAATCCTCCTCTCTGACATCATTATTAAATAAATATTGCATCACTTTACTTTCAGAATTTATATGGGAAGCTTTTATTCCAGTTTCAAATATAGCAGATTCATCAACAGGCAAGGTATAATCTAATTGGCTAGTATTAAGCTTTATTATTTGGCTTGAAAAGGTCTGAAACCTATTATTCCTAATTAAAGAACTATCAGGAAACAAATAGTCGGTATCTACATTTTGAAAATTCGATGAGTCGTAGTTGGTATGGTGAACGTTAAACGTTATTGTTTCTCCTTCTCTATTAAACTTATGAATATAATCCAAATTAAATGCTAAATTGAAAGTTTCATCAACTCGAGGGTTAAACGTTTTAAAAATAGAATCAAGCAAACCATTGGAATTAAATATTTCTGTGGTAGAATTAGATGTTTTCTTGGTGTTCTTTCTAGGTGCAATTAAGATTATAGAAGAAAAGTTCATACTATTTTTGTTATCAAACTCATAATCCATATTTACGCTGATATTTTGGTTTAACGTTTCTTGCGTTCTTTTAAAATCTGTTTCCCAGCTTGAAATTATATTGTTAGAATTATCCTTGAACTTAATAGATTCATTATTATGCATATAATCCTTTCTAGGGCCAATATTATAATTAATATAAGTATTTAACTTTTTAGTTTTAAAAAAATGACTAGTTCCAAAAAAATACTTTGGAAATTCAGAACCTTGTTTAAAATTCCCAAATACACTGCCGTTATAACCAGAAATAATGTTTTTACTAGTTACAATGTTTAGTACTGCACCTCCTTCAGCCTCATATTTAGCAGGTGGGTTAGTAATTACTTCTATTGATTTGATATTATTGGCTGGTGTAGATTCTAATAATTGTAACACTTCATCAGAAGATAAATGTACGCGCCTATCATTTATATAAATGGTTGGTGCAGCATTTTTTATAGTAATTGCGCCATCATGCACTAAAACACCTGGCGTATGCTTAAGCACATCTAAAGTGTTATCATTAGATAATGTGGAATTCTCAACATTAAAAACTAACCTATCTACCATACGCCTTATTGTTGGCTTCTTGGCTACTATTGTGACACCTTCTAAAGATTCTACACTTTCCTTAAGAATTATGGTTTCTAAAACCGTATCAGCATTAATAATAATTTCCTTCTCGAAAGGCTCATAACCTATGAAGGTAATTTTAAGGATAAAAGTTCCAGTATCTAGGTTTTCAATTATAAAGCTACCATCTTCCAAAGTGGTAGTGCCACTAACAATAGTATTTTCACTTGTTAAAACCACATTGGAAAAAACAACGGGGTTACTTTTTTCATCTACAACATAACCTTTTATAACTAAATCTTGAGCTAAACCGCTTATGGAAAAGAATATAATTGAGAGGGCTATTAATCTTTTTAACATAAAGTAATTTGTATAAACAAAAATAAAACAATTAAATGAGAATAATTTGAGGTAAATCCGCATCAAAAATAAGTAAAATTCTCACTAAAAAATCCCTTTTGGTTATAATCTGTAATTATAATTTATTTAGTTTTATATAACGTTAAAAAATTTATTTGTAATTTGATTTTTAATTAACAAACCAATCATGTCTAAACCTCTTTCTCCTTTTACAAAACAACAACTTTTACCTCAAGAAGAGACTCTTGAAATTTTCAAGAAAAAAGGGAATTTATTTATTGGTATTCCTAAAGAAACTGCTTTTCAAGAACGGCGTATTTGCCTTACCCCTGATGCTGTTTTTGCCTTGGTTAACAATGGTCATAGGGTTTTATTAGAGTCGGGCGCTGGAAAAGGTGCTAACTTTAGTGATAAAGATTATAGTGAGGCGGGTGCAGAAATCACTAAAGATACAGCCAAAGTATTTACCTGCCCCATGATTCTTAAAGTAGAGCCTCCTACTATTGAACAGATAAAACTAATTAATCCGCAAACCATTTTAATATCTGCCCTTCAATTAAAAACACAAACAAAAAAGTATTTTGAAGCCTTAGCTTCAAAACGTATCACTGCCCTTGCTTTTGAGTTTATTAGAGATGCCGACGGAGCATATCCTGCTGTAAAGTCTTTAAGTGAAATTGCGGGAACAGCTTCAGTTTTAATAGCTTCAGAGCTATTGTCTGACACAAAAAAAGGAAATGGACTAATGTTTGGAAATATTAGTGGCGTTCCTCCACTTGAAGTCGTTATTTTAGGCGCAGGTACCGTTGGTGAATTTGCCGCAAGAGGATCAATGGGTTTAGGTGCAAATGTGAAAGTTTTTGATAATTCTATTACAAAATTAAGGAGTATTCAAGCTAATTTAGGTAGGCCATTTTTCACATCTACCATACAGCCAAAAAATTTAACCAAAGCCTTAAAACGATGTGATGTTGTTATTGGTGCAGTAAGAGGCAAAAACAGAGCTCCTATTGTAGTTTCAGAATCTATGGTGCAATCTATGAAAAAAGGTGCCATTATTATAGATGTTAGTATAGATATGGGTGGATGTTTTGAAACCAGCGAAGTAACATCACACACAAATCAAACTTTTGTAAAACATGGTATTGTACATTATTGCGTACCTAATATACCTGCAAGATACCCAAGAACCGCCTCTGTTTCTATAAGTAACATTTTTACCCCATATTTAATGCAAATTGCTGAAGAAGGTGGTATTGAAAATTCTTTAAGATTTGATAGAGGTTTAAGAAATGGATTGTATTTTTACCACGGAATTTTAACTAGTAAATCTGTGGGAGAATGGTTTGACTTGGGTTATAGCGATGCTAACCTACTCATCTTTTAATCAAACCCGGTAAAAATATTTCAATGAAATTTATTCAACGTTTAGGCTACTACCTTGGTGGCTTTTCTATAGGATTAATTATTTTAGTCTTCTTTTTAAATGGAAAAAAAGTGTCTTGTGATTACGGTCCGGAGGCTAGGGTATTAAAAAACATAAATTCTAAACAGGTAAACTATACCAGTGCCTTTATACAAGATTCAGTTATAATTAAACATGTTTTAAAACATGGTGATGTGAATTTTTCAGAAAGTAATCCTAGACAAGAGCCCTGTGGTATATACAAAGTTGAGGGACTTTATAATGAAATCCGTACCATCTTGAGTGTTGAGAATTGCGATAGTATTGTGAAAATATTAGCTCTCAAAAAAGCACAATAAGAATGCTTAAAAGAGGGTTTGATATTGTTTTTTCTCTTATTGGCTTAATTGTCTTATTTCCTCTTCTTTTATTAATTTCAATTATAATTAAGCTAGACTCTAAAGGGCCTATTTTATTTATTCAGGGAAGAGTTGGCAAAAATAATATAGATTTCAACATTTATAAATTCAGAACAATGGGTATGAAGTCTGAAAAAAAAGGACTTTTAACACTTGGAAATGATGACTCAAGAATTACTGGGGTTGGTTATTTTTTAAGACGCTATAAAATTGATGAATTCCCTCAATTATTGAATATTTTAAAAGGTGATATGAGTTTTGTTGGTCCAAGACCGGAATTACGATATTATGTTAATTTTTACTCTAAAGATGACATGAGAATTTTTTGTGTTAGACCAGGTATTACAGGACTTGCATCGTTAAAATACAGAAATGAAGTTGAACTTTTGAAAGCTGCAGATAACCCTGAAGACTTATTTATTAATACTATAATACCTGATAAATTAAAGTACAATAAATTGTATATTGAAAAGCGAAACTTCTTTTTTGATTTAAAGTTAATCTTTCAAACAATTATAAAAGTTGCTTTTAAATAAATATTAATTACAAAGTTCTCCTGCGTTTCTTTTCAATATTTAGCAATTTTAGTTCACGCCCTGTTTGTCCAGCAACTGAAGTATTCTCCTCTGCTCTTCTTATTAAATAAGGCATAACGTCTTTAACAGGACCAAAAGGAATGTACTTTGCAACATTATAGCCCAAATTTGCTAAATTAAAACTTATGTGATCACTCATACCATAAAGCTGACCAAACCATATTCTGGAATCATTATTTTCAAGTCCATTTTGTTTCATTAAATCCAGAAGTAAATAAGTGCTTTCCTCATTATGGGTACCCGAAAAAAGAGAAATACATTCCAAATTATCTATGATATAATTTAAGCCTTTATCAAAATTTTCATCTGTAGCCAATTTATTTTTACAAATAGGCGATTCATAATTTTGTTCTTTAGCCCTGTTATGCTCTTTTTCCATATATGCGCCTCTAACAAGCTTATAACCTAAAAAATACCCTTCCTTATTAGCTTTTTCATGTTCATTCTTCAAAAAATCTAACCTATCATGCCTATACATCTGTAACGTATTAAAAACTATGGCCTTTTGGGTATTATACTTTTTCATCATTTTGGTAGCTAACCAATCTGCGGCATTTTGCATCCAACTTTCTTCTGCATCAATTAAAACTGCAATATCATTTTCTTTGGCTTTACTACAAATGATGTTGTACCTTTCAACTACATCATTCCATTCCTTTTCCTCATTTTCACTTAGTGCTTTTCCATTTCCAACTTTTTCATATAAATAAATTCTTCCCAAACCAGTTGGTTTAAATACGGCTATAGGAATAGGATCAAGGTTTTTTGCAAAATCAATAATTTTAAGAACCTTTTCAACTGCATTATCAAATTCACTTTCATTTTCCTTTCCTTCTACGGAATAATCAAGAACAGAACTAACACCTTTACTGTACATTTTATCAATAACATGTAAACAATCTTCTTCATTAACACCACCACAAAAATGATCAAATACTGTAGAGCGAATTAAACCTTCAATTGGTAAATTGGCTTTTAAAGCAAAATTGGTTGTTGCTGTTCCTATTCTTACTAAAGGTTCAATTGAAATCATTTTAAATAAAAAATAGGCTCTTTCTAGCTCCGAATCATTTTTTAAAGAAAAAGCTATTTCGGTATTATCAAAAATCTGTTGTTTTTTTTGCATTATCTATAAAATATATTACAAATATAATTAACCATTAGTTATCATTTTTTATAAAATCTCCTTAATTTCACACCCTTAAAAAAAGTTATTTGTTTTATGGATTCTATCACATATAAAGACTGTACAATTCATTTTAATGACAATTGCTATTTAGCTATAAACAAACATCTTAAAGAGAATAATTTCTCTAAAATCTTCATTTTAGTTGATGAAAATACGCATGAGAAATGTTTACCTTTTTTCTTAGAAAAATTAGAAGCTAATGCCGTTATTGAAATAATTGAAATAGAATCTGGAGAAATAAACAAAACCATTGATACTTGTGTTGGCGTTTGGAATACACTTTCTGAACTTGATGCCGATAGAAAAAGTTTAATAATTAATATTGGTGGTGGCGTAATTACTGATTTAGGTGGATTTGTTGCATGTACCTTTAAAAGAGGTATTTCTTATGTAAATGTACCAACAACACTACTTTCAATGGTTGATGCCTCAGTTGGAGGGAAAACTGGTGTAGATTTAGGGCACTTAAAAAACCAAATAGGAGTTATTAGTGACCCCGATTTGGTCCTGATAGACCCCTGTTTTTTAAATACTCTACCCTCAAACCAAATGCGTTCTGGTTTAGCTGAGATGCTAAAACATGGATTAATTAATGATGAAAATTATTGGAATAAATTTCAAGATTTATCAGCACTGAGTTTAGCAGATTTGGATGAATTAATCTATCAATCAGTTATAATCAAGAAAAATGTGGTTGACCAAGACCCTTTTGAGGATGGACTTAGAAAAACTTTGAACTTTGGTCACACACTTGGCCACGCTATAGAGTCTTATTTTTTAAGTACCCCGAATAAACAAACCTTACTACATGGTGAAGCAATAATTATTGGAATGATTTTGGCTTGCTATATATCTTCTGAATTGATCGGATTCCCAAAAAAATTAACAAATAAAATTAAAAAACTGTTTAAAAATTATTACGGAGAAGTTGTTATTGATAAAAAAGAGTATAAAGCTATTATGGACCTTCTGAAATACGATAAAAAGAATAATCATGGTAATATAAACTTTGTATTGCTAGAATCAATAGGTAGTTGTAAAATTGATTGTAAAGTTGAGGATAATATTATCATTGATTCGTTTGACTATTATACTAAATAACAGGTAACTTCTAAATGTTTTATTTTTTTTCAAAAAAACTATATGTAAGAGATTTACTTGAAGGATTTGTAGATATTCATAGCCATATTCTTCCAGGAATTGATGATGGTTCAAAAAGCGTTGATGAATCTATTCATCTAATAAGAAAGCTTACTGAATTAGGTGTTAGTGAATTCATTCCAACACCACATATTATGCAAGACTTTTATCCCAATACAGATGAAAGTATTGGCAATTCTTATCAAATACTATTGGATGGCTTATGTGAAACTTCTTGGCTATCAGAAATAACAATTAATCCGGCAGCCGAATATATGCTAGATGATAATTTTGAGAAGCTTCTTAAAAACCAAGATTTATATACACTGAAGAAAAATTATGTTTTAGTTGAAATGTCATACTATCAAGCACCAATAAATCTAGAAGATATTATTTTTGATATTAAGTCAAAAGGATATATACCGGTTTTGGCACATCCAGAGCGCTATTCATTCTACCATAATAATTTACACTATTATAAAAGATTAAAACAGTTAGGATGTCTTTTCCAATTAAATTTACTTTCATTAAGTGAACATTACGGTAAACAGGTTGAAAAGGTAGGAAAGTATTTAATAGAAGAAAATCTTATTGATTTTGTTGGAACAGATACTCATAATAAAAAGCACATTTCTAAACTTTCAAAATTATCTGTTAACAATAAAATATTTGAACCTCTTAAAACTATAGTAGATTCAACCAATACAGTTTTTTCTGTCACCTAAGACCTATTAAACATACCTCCAAAAAGACCTTTCTTTTTTTGGTCGCCATAATAACCATACTTGGCCCCATATCCAAAGTTTGATTGCTTCACATCATTAACAATTAACATCATTCCATTAAGTTTCTCTTCTGCATATAGCTCCTTAGGAAAATTAAGAATGCTCTTCTCTGTGTATCCAGCCCTTGTAACATACATAGTATGACCTGCATATTGGCTAATTAACAATGTATCCGTTACTAACATAGATGGAGCTGTATCTACAACAACATAATCATACTGTTCTGAAGCTGAATCGAACAACTCTTTAATTCTGCCACTCATTAATAATTCTGCCGGATTTGGAGGAACCTTACCTGATAACATAATATCAACAGAAATATCATTTATAGAATAAGAGTTTATTGTTTCACCTAATATTACTGAATTATCAACTAGGTATTCAGTTAAGCCTAGATTAGACTCATTTATATTAGTTTTATTTTTAATGGCAGAATATATTTGTGGGTTTCTTATATCAGCACCAATTAATAATACCCTTTTTCCTGAATTAGCAAATGTCAATGCTGTATTCAAACTAACAAATGACTTTCCTTCACTACTAATAGTAGAAGTAACAAATAGAACGTTATCATATTTATTCACATTTCTACCTCTCCTAACATAATCAAAATTAGTTCTAATTATTCTAAAAGATTCAGACATTATAGACCTATCATTCCGTTTTATTAAACCATTTTCTTTTTTACCAAAATTTGGTATCTCACCTAAAATTGTAATATTATTAATTTCTTCTTGTAAATCTTCTTTATTATGAATTTTGGTGTCAAATAAGTCTTTTACATAAATAAACCCAAAAGGCACAAATAAGCCAATAAAAAGAGCTCCTAAATAAGCAACCATTGGTGTTGGAGAAATGTAGCTACCTAAACTATATGCTTTTTCTACAACTTTAATACTTGGAGAAATGGATGAAATGGATATTGTAGCTTCTTCCCTTTTCTCTAAAAGAAAAATATATAGTGCTTCTTTAATTGATTGTGTTCTTTCAATTGAGCGCAAAGTTCTTTGCTGATCTGGTGCTGAATATAATTTTGAATTAATTCTTCTTGAAGATGTTTTTAAAGCACCAAGTTGAATATTTAATGTTTGCTTAGTGTTATTTATGCTCTGTCTTAAACTATTTCTAATCTGCCCTAATGTATTATCTAGTTCTAAAACAACGGCATTATTTTCTCCAGCACTTTTCAAATAATTTGCTCTTTGAGCCAATAATTCATTATACCTACTCGCTAAACCAGTAATAGCTATATCTCCTCCCCCTAAATTAGAAGGAATACTTTCAAATGGATTATCCCCCAAAGATTCGTTCATATAATCAAGCATACTAATTTGGGTTGTAACCTCTTGAAGTGATTGTTCATTTTGAACACTAGAGCTAAATGCTTGACTTGCTGAAGAAGAAATATCAGCAATTCTATTCCTAGATTTAAATCCAACAATACTATCATCAACGTTTTCTAAATCAGATGAAATAGATTTAACACGTTCATTTATAAAATTTGCAGTATTGATTGCTTGCTTTCTTTTTTTATCTATTGTTGAAAAATTATACTCCTTAATTAGAGAATTAACAATGTCAATAGCCTTTCTCTCATCTGGGTCATCCATTGTTATATTTATAACCTTCGAAGATTCACGTGAAGGGTAAATATTTAAATTACGCTTTAAATAATTTGTCATATTATCTAAAGAAGAAATTTTTACCTTAATTGGTTGATTGATATAACCCTTAATTCTTTCTTCTGAAGGTGTTATAATAACCCCACCAAAATTGGTGTCAATTTTTTCTCCAAAAGATATTTTCTTCGGAAGATCATCTTCATTAACCCAAAATTTAAACTCTGTTGTAGAAATTGGCTCAATAAAACAACTATAATTTGTTTTACCAATTACAGAATCTGATTCAATAAAATTCACCTTTAAAGGTGTGTTTTTATATATTTCATATTCATTTATCCTCCCTTGAGAAAAAAATTGGATATTTAATTTAAGCTCTTTAACAATGTTAATCAAAAAACCTCTTGATTCTATTACTTGAATTTCATCTTCTATTTCCGCTTCCTGATTTCCTGAAAAAATCGTTAAATCCTTAATTGCTGTTTTACCTGATTCATTTTGAGAATCATCTAATATCATTATTTTGGCTTTCGCTGTATATTTTGGTATGGTAGATCTTAAAACAAAATATGCAGCACCTAAACAAATGATTGCACTTAAGGCAAACCACTTCCATTGTTTAAGATACAATGACAAAGCCTTTTTAAAATTGAACCCTTTCAGTCCCGAAGATTTTTGATCTAAATTTTCCATTTATAAACTTATTACCTTGTGAAAATTAGAGCTAAACTTACTGCTATACTTGCTAAAGATGAAATTAACCCTATCCTAGAATCTCCGGAAGCAGCACTAATAGCTCCCCTATTAGGGTGAACATACACAATGTCATTCTGAGTTAAATAATAGACTGGTGAATTGAAAACTTCTTTACTTGTTAAATCAATACGAGTATAAGTTTTAGTGCCATTAAAATCTCTAATCACTGTAACATTCTTTCGTTTACCATTAATTTGTAAATCACCTGCCATAGCAATAGCTTGCAAAATAGAAATTCTTTCACTTGATATTGGATATACACCAGCATTACCTACCCAACCTAATATAGTTACAGTATAATTCTTAATTCTAATAATTACAACAGGGTCTTTTAGCAAACCACCTTCTTCAAACTTACTTTTTAATAATTGTTTTGCTTCTTCTACTGTTAAACCAATAAGTTTAACCTTACCAAGAACAGGGTAATCAATATTTCCATCAGAATCAATTAAGTAATCAATTAATTGACCTCCACCATCTACTCCTGTACCGTCTACCAAATTATAAGGTTTAGTCACGTCAGGATTAATTGTAGAAACATATATACTAAGTATATCTCCAATTTTTAATTTAGCTCTAAAAGAATCTGTATCAACAATAGTTTCAAAATCCTTTGCGTCTTGAAAATAAACTATATCTTTTTTAGTGTAACAAGAAGTTAAGATGAAAAAAAACAACAAAAGTAGGCAATGCTTTATAACAAAAGACTTTTTCATAATTTAAATATTTGGGGGAAATTAGTAAAATATAATTTTAATCACTAAAGATTACTATAAGTTTTATTAGTATTTTCATCACTAATACCTTTTACCTTTTTGTAAATTTGAACTCTTTTATCAAAGCGCTCATAATCAGAATTATTTGATTTGTATTCAGGAATAAGCTGTTTCATTTTTAGTACAATATTATTACTTTGAAAACGATTAGTTATACAAAGCTCTTCAATATCAGCCTTAATTTTTTGCGTATTTAACTCCCTAGTTTTACTGATTAATATTTTTTTATGATATGTAGACAAGGTGTTTTCTCCATTTGCTAACAACTCTTCATAAAGTTTTTCACCAGGTCTTAATCCTGTTATTTTTATATCAATATCCTCAGGGAAGCGTAATCCAGAAAGCTTAATCATATTTTTGGCTAAATCATAAATCTTTACAGATTCTCCCATGTCGAAAATAAATATCTCTCCACCTTTACCCATAGTTCCCGCTTCCAAAACTAATTGAGAAGCTTCCGGAATAGTCATAAAATATCTCGTTATATCTTTATGTGTTAACGTTAATGGCCCACCTTGTTCTATCTGCTTTTTGAAAAGAGGAATAACTGAACCATTAGATCCTAAAACATTTCCAAACCTTGTGGTAATAAATTTAGTTTTACTTTCTTTTTGAAGACAGCTAATGTACATTTCCGCCATACGCTTAGTTGCCCCCATTACACTTGTTGGGTTAACTGCTTTATCTGTTGAAACAAAAACAAACTTTTTAACATTATATCTAGAAGCTGTATCTGCCAAAAGCTTTGTTCCATTAACATTTATTTTTATGGCCTCATATGGCGATTTCTCCATTAAAGGCACATGCTTATATGCAGCAGCATGAAATACCATGGTTGGTTTATGATATTGAAAAATAGTGTCTATTCTCAGACCATCTCTAATATCAGCTACAATGGCTGTAAAATTATGCTTACCAGCACGCTTTAAATCCTGTTGAACATCATATAAAGCCGACTCAGCTTGATCCACAAGTATTAAATGCTTTACATCAAAATTTGATAATTGATTAACAAGTTCGCTGCCAATTGATCCAGCTGCGCCAGTAACAATAATAGTTTCACCTTTAAATTCATTAACAAGATTAGGGTTATCAATTTCAATTGGAGGTCTACCGAGAAGATCTTCAATTTGTACTTGTTTAATTTGACTTGTATTTAACTCTCCATCAATCCATTTTTCAATTGGCGGCACCTTTTTAACCTGAACATTTAAATCCATTAAACTATCAACAAGTTTGATAAGCCTTTTAGGTTCAATTGTTTGTGAAGCAACAATTATTTCATCAATATCATTTTTATTAATGAACCTTTCTGTAATTTCCTTTGAATTTAGTATACTTATTCCATTAATTAATTTTCCTCTTTTCTTTACATTGTCATCTATGAAATTTATAACATTAAAATTTTTATTAGTTCCATTGAGTATTGCATTATAGGTGATAATACCTGAATCACCTGCGCCATAAATTAAAATGTTTTTAGAAGTTTTAAATTTACATTTCAAATGGTTATAAGATAACTTAAATACAAGTCTACTTCCTGCAAGTGCTACAAAACTTAAAACGGAATGCATCACAATAATAGATAAAGGTATAGTGAAATTTGAAACTAAATTAGTTGTTCGATTTAATAATACACCAACCGCACAAATAGAGGCAATTAAAAGAACCGCCTTAAATACATTTACTACATCTGTAAAACCTGTATGTCTTATTACACTTTTATAAGAACCTACTATTAAAAAACTAAGAATAGTAACAATAGATAAAAATGGTAATTGAACCAAAAATTGCTTAGTGTCAAAATTTAAAGTGAAATTGAATCTGATTAAGTAAGTAGCAAAAAGTGTTATTAAAACAACAGATAAATCAATGAAAAACACAAGCCATTTAGAGGCATATCTTTGCGACAAATTAAAAAAGTAGTTTCTTATCATAGGTATGGGGATTTTAATATTATATTTAGAATTCTATCTAAATCTTGTTGAGTAAGGTTTGAGCCACTAGGTAAACAAAGTCCTTTATCAAATAGGCTTTCGGACACACCATTAGTAAAATGTATACAATCCTTAAAAACTGGTTGCGTATGCATTGGTTTCCACAGTGGTCTTGATTCAATATCTTCTTTTAATAAAGCTAAACGAATCTGTTCACGCATTTCAAATGAATCTGTAACTATACAAGTTAACCATCTATTAGAGAAATAACCATCTGGCTCATTTAAAAAACTAATTGAATTATATTTTGACAGGTTAGATCTATAAAAGTCATAATTCTTTCTTCTAGATTCAACTCTCTTATCTAACACTTCCATTTGACCTCTACCAATACCTGCTAAAACATTACTCATTCTATAATTATATCCTACAGTAGAATGTTGATAATGAGGTGCATTATCTCTAGCCTGAGTAGATAGAAATACTGCTTTATCTTTTAAATCTTTATTATTAACTATTATAGCTCCACCTCCAGATGTTGTTATTATTTTATTACCATTAAATGATAAAATAGCCATATTTGATAATGTGCCACATGGTTGGTTTCGGTAATAACTTCCAAAAGCCTCTGCACTATCTTCTATTACAGGAATTTCATATTTATTAGCAATAGCATTTATTTCATCTGCTTTATATGGCATTCCATATAAGTGAACTGCTATTATTGCTTTTGGTTTTTTGTGTTTTTCAATTCTATCCTTAATTGCGATTTCGAGTAACTCAGGAGAAATGTTCCAAGTATCTCGTTCACTATCTACAAAAACAGGAGTTGCTCCTTGATAAATGATAGGGTTTGCAGATGCAGAAAATGTAAAACTTTGACATAATACTTCGTCCCCCTTTGAAACATTTAACAGCTCAAGAGCTATATGAATAGCAGAGGTGCCAGAGCTTAAGGCAGCAATATGCTTATCATTTCCTAAATAGTTTTTGATATCATCCTCAAAGCCATTAACATTAGGTCCTAATGGTGCAATCCAATTAGTGTCAAAAGCCTCATTAATAAACTTTTGCTCTGTGCCTCCCATGTGTGGTGATGATAAATATATTTTTGTTTTAGTTAACATTTGTAGGTTAAATTAATTATGTGGATATGTATTCCTATAATGAGTAACTCATTTATAAATTTCTTTTTTTTAAAAATTAGTATGGATTTTCCATTCTTTATCATAAAACAAAATCTATTTATTATTAGCTTAATGTGTATTTGACAAATATTAAACGAAATTAAATAAAGAATGGATTAATTAAGAGGGACACTTTAAAACGTTTAAAACTTTCAATACAATTAAATCAACTTGCTATTAATCAATTCAATTTTGTATTTCTTACATGGCAAATTTAATAATTGTTTTATTGTAAAAATGAGAGTTTAAGGTTATTTCGCCAAAAGAGTTATAATATTCGGCTAAATACAAATTTATATTTCTTTTAAAGAAAAAGTATGCCGATTGTCGATTTTTAACTTATTAGTAAGGCATATTTATAAAAAAATGACCTCATATTTAAAAAATCAAAGATTAATTTACGTTCATCGATATTTTTTGCATTCCGATTAATTTTATCGATAAAAAAAGATATTAACGCAGTTAATTATAATTCATATTTATTTTTTTTTAATATTTGCCTTAACTAACCCAAATCTTAAAATGATAGAACATATACAAAACAAAACAATTCTAGTAACCGGTGGTGCCGGTTTTATTGGCTCTAATTTATGTGAGTTTCTTTTAAAAAAAAATATAAAAGTTGTTTGTTTAGATAATTTCTCTACTGGAAAAAGGAAAAACATTGAACCTTTTTTACAAGAAAAACATTTTAAACTTATTGAGGGGGATATCCGGAATTTGGATGATTGTAATAAAGCCTGTAAAAATGTTGATTATGTTTTACATCAAGCAGCATTAGGATCAGTACCAAGATCTATTAAAGACCCTATTACAACTAATGATGTAAATGTCTCTGGTTTCTTAAATATGCTTGTTGCTGCGAGAGATGCTCAAGTTAGTCGCTTTGTTTACGCTGCTAGCTCTTCAACCTATGGAGACCACGAAGCTTTACCTAAAGTCGAAGAGGTAATAGGTAATCCGCTATCTCCCTATGCCATTACTAAATATGTAAATGAACTTTATGCCGATATTTTCAAAAAAACCTATGGACTAGACACTATAGGTTTAAGATATTTTAATGTTTTTGGAAAGCGTCAAGACCCTGACGGAGCTTATGCAGCGGTTATACCTCTTTTTGTGAAACAATTTATTAACCATGAATCTCCCATTATAAATGGAGATGGAAGTTATTCTAGAGATTTTACATATATAGATAATGTGGTTCAAATGAATTTATTAGCAATAACAACTAATAATAATGCTGCATTAAATACCGTATATAACGTGGCTTACGGAGATAGAACAACTCTATTAGAGCTGACAACATTGTTAAAAGAGCACCTTTCAAACTTTGATGATTCGATTAAAAATGTTGAAATTAAACATCGCGAAAACAGGGTTGGTGATATTCCTCATTCATTAGCATCTGTTGATAAAGCAAAAAAACTATTAAACTACAATCCTAAATTCAATATTAATGACGGTATTAAAGAAGCCGTTAAATGGTACTGGAATAACTTACAATAAATTCAACAATAATTTGGGTGCTAGAATTTTAATTTTACATTACCCCGCACAATTAATCGACAAAACGCTTGTTTTTATCGATTAATTACATAAATTTGCTTAACCTAATTTAAAACCTAGGTTTTTACAATTGTGGAAATAAATTAAAATTTAATGCAGATTGCATTTCTGTTTAGTAGAACAATAAGTTAAATTATAAGATATAATGAATAAAGATAAAATTGCAATAATAGGTCTTGGCTATGTTGGATTACCGCTCGCAAGACTTTTTGCTACCCAATATAATGTTGTAGGTTTTGACATTAATGAAAGTAGAGTTAATGAATTAATGAATGGTATTGATTCCACTCTAGAGGTTGATGAAAGTCAATTAAAATCAGTTTTAACAAAGGAATTAGATCAAAATAACGGATTATTTTGCTCAGCGGACATTAAAGAAATTAAAGACTGTAATTATTATATAATAACAGTTCCAACGCCAATCGATAAAAATAATAGACCTGACTTAACTCCTCTATATAAATCAAGTGAAACAGTTGGTAAAGTATTAAAAAAAGGAGATATTGTCATTTATGAATCCACCGTATACCCTGGTGTAACAGAGGAAGAGTGCATTCCTGTGGTAGAAAAAGTTAGTGGTCTAAAATTTAATACAGATTTTTATGCGGGATATTCACCTGAAAGAATTAATCCGGGTGATAAATTACATACCGTAGATAAAATTCTTAAAGTCACTGCTGGCTCTACACCTGAAATTGGAAAAAAAGTAGATGCACTTTACGCTAGCGTGATTACGGCTGGTACTCATCTTGCACCAACAATAAAAGTCGCTGAGGCTGCAAAAGTTATTGAAAATTCACAACGTGACATAAACATTGCATTTGTTAATGAACTTGCTAAAATATTTAATCGATTAGATATTGATACACATGATGTCTTAAAAGCAGCTGGTACTAAATGGAACTTTTTACCCTTTAAACCGGGACTTGTTGGAGGTCATTGTATTGGTGTTGATCCTTATTACTTGGCCCAAAAAGCTCAAGAAGTTGGGTATCACCCTGAAATAATTCTTGCAGGAAGACGTGTTAATGATGGAATGGGACAATATGTAGCCTCTGAAATCATTAAACTGATGCTCCATAATGATTTAAAAATAAAGAGAAGTAAAATATTAGCTTTAGGAATTACTTTTAAGGAAAACTGTCCTGATGTAAGAAATACTAAAGCAGTTGATGTTATTGAAGAGCTAATGGATTATGGTGCTAATGTTACAGTGTATGACCCTTGGGCTAATCCAGAAGAAGTTAAACATGAATACAATTTAGAAACTGTAAAAACCTTACCAAAAGGAACTTATGATGCCATTGTTTTAACTGTTGCCCACAAAGAATTTTTACAGGAAGATTTAAAATCATTATTGAAGCCTAATGGTATTTTATATGACGTAAAAGGCGTCTTAAATGACCGTGTAGACGGTAGATTATAAAATTATACAACTACTAAACCCAAATCAATTTGAGCCAAATAAAAAAAGGAGCGTTATTAAATTATGTAACCATATTTTTAACGAATGCTGTTGGTTTGTTCATAACTCCATTCATATTACACCATATAGGTAAATCTGAATATGGAATTTGGACAGCTATAGGAGCACTGGTTGGTAGTATTTCTATTTTGGACTTAGGACTTAATAATACTGTGGTCAGGTTTGTGGCAAAATATAAAGCAGAAAAAGACCGTAAGGCAGAAGAGAATTTTCTAGCTACCACTATGATTATTTATATGGTTATTTCAACAATTATTGTTGTTTTAGGATTTCTTTTTTATGACTATATAGATTCTTACTTCACAAAAATGAATGCCGATGAAATTAAAATAGCTAAAACAATTTTTATTCTATTAATTTTTAATTTAGCCATTGGTTTACCTGGAGGAAGTTTTAACGGTATTTGTTACGCTTATGAAGAATTTGTTTTCCCTAAGTCCGTTAATATTATACGATATATCATAAGAACAATTACAGTTGTAGCTGTGCTAACAATGGGCGGTAAAGCCATAGCACTGGTACTTGTTGATACAGTTTATAATTTATTATTTTTACTAATAGAAATTTATTATGTCTTTTTTAAACTTAAAGTTCGCTTTAAACTGCATGAGTTTAATTTAAGGTATTTAAAGCAAATTTTTGGGTATTCTGTATGGATTTTTGTTTATGGTATAGTTGCTCAATTTCAATGGCAAGCCGGACATATAGTTTTAGGTAATATTTCTTACCCAGAAGTTCTAACAATATATGCCATTGGATTAACCTTAGGTAGTTATTATGGAGCATTTTCATCTGCTATTACTGGGGTATTTCTACCTCGCGCCACCCAAATGACAGTTAACAATGCAACTCCAAAAGAATTAACGGATATGATGATTAAAATTGGGCGAGTATCTCTAATAGTATTAATTTATATTTTCGGGGGCTTTATCCTATATGGGAATCAATTCATTAATTTGTGGCTTGGTGACTCCTTCTACGACTCATATGTCATAGCCTTAACAATTATGGCCGCTTACACAATCCCTTTGGTACAAGGCTTTACTGGCCCCTTAATTGAAGCAAAGAATAAAGTGGCATTTAAATCTATTATTTATTTAATTTTTTTAGCAATAGGGACTTTATTGGGTTATTTCATGGCTCTAAAATATAGTGCTATTGGAATGATTTCAGGAACCGTTATTGGTTGGGTAATTGCTCAAAACATAATGAATGTGTTTTATCATAAAATTTTAGGATTAAACATTTTCAGATTTTTTAAAGAACTATTCCGTAAAACATTAGTTTCTTTTCTTATAATTATGATTATTGGATATTTTATCAATTTTATACCGGGCTCAGGTTGGATTAATTTTATTTTAAAAGGTTCTAGTTATAGTATTGTTTTTGCATTTATCATGTATAAATTCGGTATGATTATCTTTGAAAAACAATTGTTTTCAAAAGTTTTTATGAAAATCAAAAGATAAAATGAAAATAAAATTCAGAAATTTTCTTTGGAGAATTCTAGGAGTTAGTTACAAGCAAACTCTGAAAGTACATGATTATGTGTTTTTAAAAAATGATGAATACACAACTATTGGCACTGGAACTTACCATAATGGAGCTCTTGTATGGAGATGGACAGATTCCAAACTAACTATTGGGAAGTATTGCAGTATTGCAAACAACGTAAGGTTTATTGTTGATGAAGGATTCCATACAGCATCACCTATTACCAATTTCCCTCTAGTAAACAGTTTTTTTAAAAATGAATTATTGTCCTCAACAAAAGGAATTGCCAATTCTATAATAACTAAGGTAAAACAAAAAGAAGGTATTACCATTGGTAATGATGTATGGATTGGTATGGGCACCTATATAATGCCAGGAGTAAATATTGGTAACGGAGTAACAATTGGAGCTAATTCAGTAGTAACCAAAGATGTTCCAGATTATTCCGTGGTTGTTGGTGCTCCAGCAAAAGTAATTAAATTAAAACATTCAGTTACCCAAATAAAACAATTAAATCAAATTGCATGGTGGAATTGGCAAAAACCAGTTATTAAAGATAGAATACATGATTTTTATAAAAGCACCCAAGAATTTATTGAAAAATATAAGTAATTAACCTTCTCAAGTCCTTTAAATTGAAAAACATAGCATTTGTTATAGAATCCTTACATTGTGGAGGCGCAGAAAAGAGCCTGGTAACACTATTGCAAAACTTTGATTTTAAAACTTATAATGTTGATTTATTTCTTGCTGTTTCTAATGGAGATTTCCAAAAATTTGTTCCTGAAAAGGTTATTATTAAGCAAATTTCAAAAAACAAGATTTCTATACTTCAAAAATTAAAACAACGACTAAAATTTTATTCACTTAGAATATTAAACCGCTTAAGTAAAAAATATCATTCTGCTCAACTTTTTTGGAAAACAAAAAGTACTGGCATAAAAAAAATAAATAAGAATTATGATATTGCTATAGCGTACAACCAAGGATTTGCTACATACTTTGTTTCTGAAAAAATTGTTGCGAAGAAAAAATTCTCATGGCTCAATACAGATTATATTAAGGCAGGTTACAATATAAAATATGATTTTCAATTCTATAGTAATTTTGATAAAGTTGTTTGCGTCTCAAAAGAAAACGAAAAATCATTACAACAAGCATTAAGTTCTATTAAACAGAAACTATCAACAGTTGTAATAAAAGACATAACAGATACTACTTCTGTTATTAATAAAAGTACGCAATCAATATCTGAATTTGATAATACTCAAAGTAAAAATATACTAACAGTTGGAAGACTAGCTCAAGCTAAAGGCCTAAATTTAGCCATAGATGCTTGTTCTATATTGCTAAAATCAAATTACAACATAAAATGGTATGTTATAGGAGAAGGGCCTGAAAGAAAAAATTTAGAACAACTAATACATAATAAAAACTTACAGAACCACTTTATACTATTAGGCTATAAAGAAAACCCATACCCCTTTATTAAATCTTGCGATATTTACGCTCAAACCTCATTGTTTGAAGGATTAGGATTAACTGTTATTGAAGCTGCTATTTTGCAAAAACCTATTATTACAACAAATTTTCCAACGGCATCAACAATAATTGAACATAAAAAAACTGGACTAATTTGTGAAATGAATGCAAAAGCTATAGCTTCTAGCATAGAAACATATTTAAAAAATCCAGATCTAATGAACAAAGTTTCAGATAACTTGTCTAAACAAAAAAACAACGATAAAGAACTATCTCTATCTAAAATTAATGAGTTACTTAATATTTAAACTTCTTTTTTAATGAAAATAAAAACTATTACCTGTCATGAAGTTTATAATCATGGTGCAAGCTTGCAAGAATATGCTTTATTAAAATACTTGCAAAATTCCGGACATGACGCTGAGACTATTCATTATAAACCTCATTACCTAAGTAATCATTTTAATTTATTTAGGGTAAGTAACGGTTTTTATAAAAAAAATATAGTTTTAAAATTTATTTATTTAACAATTAAACTACCTACAAGACTTAAAAGTTTAAAACGTAAGAAAAGCTTCGATAATTTTTCTAAACTATACATAAAAAGTACTTCTAAACTATACAAAACCAATGCTGATTTAAAAACTAACATACCAGAAGCTGATGCCTATATATGTGGTAGTGACCAAATTTGGAATTCCTTTTTTGATAACGGAAAAGATCCTGCTTTTTATCTAGACTTTGTTCCTAATAATAAATTAAAAATTTCTTATGCAGCTAGTTTTGCTATTGATGAATTAGAGGAATCTATAAAGCATTTTGTTAAAGAAAAGATATCTAGATTAAATGCTATTTCGGTTAGAGAATCATCTGGTATTAATATTTTAAACAACCTGGGAATACAAAATTGCACCCAGGTATTAGACCCTGTTTTTCTTTTAGATAAGGAAAATTGGCTACCTTTAATGAGCAATAATAAAGAACCCAAACCCTACGTTTTTGTTTATGATTTTGATTCTAATCCGCTAATTAAACAAATGGCTCTTAAGTTAAAAAAAGAACATAACTGGAATATTGTTACGGTTAATGAAAACATTAATTATGCAAATAAAAATTATTTTTTAAAAGGACCTGATATATTTTTAAGCTTAGTTTATAATGCAAGCTTTGTTATTTCTAATTCTTTTCATGCTGTTGCTTTTTCTATTATTTTTCAAAAAGATTTTGTTGTTTTTAATAGGTTGTATAAAATAAATACACGCATGCGAGATATGTTAGACTCCATTGGACTTCGTCAACTTTTAATGCTAGACGAAAACATGGTTAACAAGCATAAAATCAACAACATAAACTATAAAATAACACAAACACATCTAGACAACTTAAAACAAACCTCTAAACAATTTTTAGAAAATGCCCTTAAAAAGCATGACTAATTTATTATACATAGTAAATAGAATTGATGGCCCTGGGGGACTAGAACGGGTACTATCTATAAAAGCTAGTTACTTGGCAGATAATTATAATTACAAGGTTCATATCTTAACATTAAATCAAGATACCAACAACCTATTTTATGATTTTAGTAAAAAAATTCAATATCATAACATAAAAGTAGGTGGCAATCCCTTTTCATATATAAAGAGCTATAAAAAAGGCATACAAGAAAAAATTAAAGAAATTACTCCAGATATTATTTTAGTTTGTGATGATGGCCTTAAAGGCTTACTTTTACCTTTAATTATAGGTAAACCTTGTTCTTTAATTTATGAACGCCATGTTTCTAAAAATGCAGAATTACAAGTAAAAACACCAAATATTTATCAAAAAGCAATCACTTGGCTTAAATTTAAATTAATGAATATAGGGGCTAAACAATATGATAAATTTGTTGTACTTACTAACGGAAATAAAAAAGAATGGGATTTAAAAAACATTACTGTAATACCCAACCCTCTCTCTTTCTATCCTAGTGCACCTAGTTCTGTAGATAAAAAAAATGTAATTGCTGTAGGAAAACAATGCTTTCAAAAAGGATATGACCGTTTACTTAAAGCTTGGGCAATGGTACATAAATCTTATCCAGAATGGAAACTGAATATATATGGCACCATAAACAAAAATGAAAATTTAGAAGCGTTGGCTAAAGCACTTAAAATTTCTAAATCAGTTAACTTTCATAAACCAGTAAAAAATATAGCAGAAAAATACCAGGAGTCATCTATTTATGTCATGTCTTCTCGTTATGAAGGATTTGGTATGGTGCTTACAGAAGCTATGGCTTATGGCGTACCATGTGTTTCTTTTAATTGTCCACATGGTCCTAGTGATATTATTAAAGACGGAGAAGATGGATTTCTTGTTCCTAACGGAAATATCAATAACCTTGGTGAAAAAATTAAAACACTAATAGAAAATAGTGAATTAAGAAAAAAATTAGGTGAAAATGCAAGACAAAATGTAAAGAACTATTTACCAGAGTATGTGGTTAAACAATGGGATATGCTTTTTAAAGAACTATTAAAACACAAGACGGTATGAAAATAGTTTTTTTAATCGATCAAGTATATCGGCATGGTGGTATAGAGCGAGTGTTATCAATTAAAGCCAATTACCTTGCAAGTAATAGTAAAAACTCTGTTTATATTATAACATCAGAACAAAATAAAAACAAAGCTTGTTATCTCTTTAATTCTAATATTATTTTTAAAGATCTAGGTGTTAATTATCATAGAAACTTATCTTATTTTCACCCTAAAAATGTATTAAAAATTCCAAGACACATACGCTTAGTAAAGCAAACTTTAAATGAAATAAAACCAGACATTGTTGTGGTTTGTAGCCACAGTGTCGATACCTATTTTGTGCCATTTGTTAACAAATCTATTCCTAAGATCAAAGAATTCCATTTTTCTAAATCTATAGAAGTACCTTATCGTAAAAAAGGAGCTAAATCAAAGAAAAAATACTTTCTATATTTTGCAGATTATGTAGAAAAAAAATATAACAAACTTATTGTATTAAACAAAGATGAAGCTAAATATTACAAATCTAACAATATTGCTGTAATACCTAACCCCATAACCTTTTATCCCTCACAAGTATCACAATTAAACAAACCTATTGCTATTGCTGCTGGCAGAATTGCACCAGTTAAACGGTTTGATTTACTTGTAGATATATGGGAACTAATACATAAAAAAAATAGTGATTGGCAATTGCATATATATGGCGAAGGTGATAAAAATTATATTGATACATTACAGAAACAAATTAATGAAAAACAGTTATCAAAACACATTATATTAAAAGGAAAAACAGATAACATACAAGATAAAATGTTAAATGCATCAGTATTTTTAATGACCTCAGATAATGAATGTTTCCCTTTAGTTTTATTAGAGGCTCAAGCCTGTGGATTACCTATAGTTTCTTTTGACTGCCCTCATGGTCCTAGAAATATAATAAATGATAAAAACGGTATATTAATACCTCCAAAAAAACAGTCAAAATTTGCCGATGCTGTTATAAACATTATAAATAATGAAACATTAAGAAAAAAACTTGGGCAGCATGCTAGAGAAAATGCAGTTAACTATAATGAAAAAGCTATCATGGACAAGTGGTTAACAATTTTCAATCAAGTAATCAAATAAAAGTATGAGAAGAATACTATTTTATATTTATAGAGTTTTGTTAATCCCTCATATTGTACTTTATTTATTTAGCGCCAATAAAGAAACAATTAATAAAGATTTAGATAGATGGTGTGCTGCAAAAAGTATAAAAGGGTCTAAAATTAATAGTTTACTATATTTATTATGCCACTCAAATGATTTTAGAACTATATTTTATTTTAGAATTAAAAGTCCTATTAAACACATTTTAAAACTATATTGCAAAGGAGAGCAAAATTTCACTATTGATGTTAATACCAAACTAGGTGGTGGTATTTTAACAGGGCATCCCTATTGTACTATTTTAAATGCCGAATCTATAGGAGAAAATTTTTACGTGAATCATTTAGTAACCATTGGAGAAATTAATGGAAAAAAACCTAGTATAGGTAATAATGTTTCAATTTATACAGGAGCCATTGTTATCGGCAATATAGTTATTGGTGATAATGCCAAAATTGGTGCAGGTGCTGTAGTGGTTAAAAATGTCCCAGCAAACACAACCGTTGTTGGTAACCCAGGAAGAATATTAACAAATAAAAAGCATTAAATTATTTTGTTTAAAATGCTAGCCATTATTCCTTCAGCAAATTATTACGAAACATACATTTATTTATGTTTGTTCTTACTTTTATGTACTTTTCTTCATGCATTATTATTAGATATAAATGAAAAAAAGAATATTATCTTTATTAATACGGTTGGGTATTTTTTACTTGTTTTTTTTATTATTTTAATAGGACAAAGAGAAATTACATCACGCTATGGCTTCGGAGACACTGCAAATTATTACAAAGCCTTTAAAGCATTTAGTTTTGGAGAGCCTATCAATGATGCTAAAGACTTTGGTTGGCAACTGTTCATGAAAACTTTATCAACCATTGTTACTGCTCATACTTTTTTCACAATATGTACATTTTTATATATATACCCTCTCTATAAAATATCCAAACAATTGTTTAAATCGTATTGGTATTACTGCTTCTTTGCTTTTATAGTGTCATTCTCATTTTATGCATACGGCGTTAATGGGGTAAGAAATGGGGTGGCAGCTTCAATATTCTTATGGGGGCTTGCCTACCGTGAAAATAAAGTAATAATGGTATTATTTTTTATTTGGGCAACCATGTTTCATAAAACCATTATGCTACCTGTTTTGGCATACCTATTAACCTATATATATAACAATCCTAAATTCTATTTAAAAGGCTGGTTAATTTGTATTCCATTATCATTAGCAATGGGCAGTGTTTGGATTTCATTATTTGCTAGTTTAGGTTTTGATGGTAGGTTATCGGGATATCTTACAGGAGATTTTGCTGGAGAGGCGCCTCGGTTTCGTTGGGACTTTTTATTTTACAGCTTTTTTGCTGTATTTGCAGGTTGGTACTACATTTATAAAAAGAAATTTAAAGATAATTTTTACAACCAACTCTTAAATACTTACCTTATATGTAATGGGTTTTGGGTTTTAGTTATTAGAGCCAATTTTTCTAACCGGTTTGCATACTTATCATGGTTTATGATGGCGATAGTTATTTTTTACCCTCTTTTAAAGCAAACTTTATTTAAACAACACCACATAATGCTAGCAAAAATTCTTGTAGCGTACTTTACTTTTACATTTCTAATGTATTTCGTTTATTATTCTAAATAAATTTATAATGAAAACACTTACTATTTTTACACCATCATATAACAGAGCTTATTGTTTACATCAATGTTATGATAGCCTAGTGAATCAAACAAACCAAGACTTTATTTGGTTAATTATTGATGATGGTTCTACAGATAACACCAAAACATTAGTCAACTCCTGGATTCAAGAAAATAAAATAGATATTCAGTATCATTATCAAGACAATCAAGGCATGCACGGGGCTCATAATGCTGCTTACAGCTTAATAAAAACAGAACTTAATGTGTGTATTGATTCTGATGATTTTATGCCCAACAATGCCGTAGAAAACATTATAAATTACTGGAATTCTATAGAACATAAACCTGAAGAACTTGCTGGCTTTATAGGTTTAGATGCTTATAAAGATGGTCATATTATTGGGCAAAAAATTCCTGATAATTTAAAATATTCAACGCTAGAAGACTTGCATAATAAATATAAAATTACGGGAGATAAAAAATTAGTATTACGAACAGAAATTGTTAAACAATTCCCGCCCTACCCCATTTTTACAGAGGAACGTTTTGTGCCTCTAGGGACATTATACCTTCAAATTGATAAAAAATATAAATTAGGATGCTTAAATGAAATACTATGTATTGTTGAATATTTAGAAGATGGTTCTTCTAGAAACATTATTAAACAATATTTTAGACACCCTAAAGGTTTTCAGTATGCTCGGATAAATGCCTTAAAACACTCCAATTATTTTAAAGTGAGATTAAAGAATGCTATCCATTATATATCGCACTCTATTCAGTTAAAAGATTTTAAATTTTTAAACAAAAGCCCAAAACCTTTGCTTACGTTTCTATCTATTCCCTTTGGCATAGGTCTTTTTATCTATGTGCTTTATATTAATAAGCTAAAAAAATGAAAGTATTACAAGTTATAAATTCTTTACGTTCTGGTGGTGCTGAAAAACTCATAGTAGATACCTGTGCTAAATTTTCAGAAAAGGGCTTAAAAGTAGATGTTTTATTATTAGATGGTGCTGAAACGGGGTTTTTTAAAAAACTGAAAGAAAATAAAAGCATTAACATATTTTCCTTAGGCACAGAAAATAATATATATAACCCCTTTTTAATTTTTAAAATAAAATCTTTTTTAAAAGATTATGATATCATTCATGCACACTTATTTCCTACTCTATACTGGGTGGGATTTGCTAACTTAATAAGTTTTAAAAAACATAATATAGTGTTAACTGAACATAACACCACTAACAGACGTAGGAAACTTTTTTTGTTTAAAGCTTTAGATAAGATTGTATATAATCAGTTTAACAAAATTATAACCATATCTGATGCGGTTGATGATAATCTTAAAAATCATTTAGGTGAAAAATTTAGACCTAAGTTTATAAAAATTTATAACGGTATAAATTTAGAAAGTATCAACTTAGCTAAACCTTATAAAAAAGAAGATTTACATTTTTCTGATGCCGATAAACTTATCATTCAAGTATCTAGTTTTACGCCTCAAAAAGACCAAAAAACCCTTATTAGAGCAGTTAGTAAATTGCCTGAAAGTTTTAAATTAATACTGGTTGGTCAAGGTCCGCTAGAAGATGCTTGTAAGCAGATAGCAAATGAATTAGGTATTACAGATAGAGTGCATTTTTACGGACAGAGAAATGATGTGCCAAGACTTTTAAAAACAGTTGATATTGTAGTGCTTTCTTCCTTTTATGAAGGCTTATCGCTTTCTAGTATTGAGGGGATGGCTTCTGGAAAACCTTTTGTTGCTAGTGATGTACCAGGGCTAACTGAAGTTGTTGAAAACGCTGGTGTTTTGTTTGAAAAGGAAAACAATAAAGAACTATCGAAAGCAATTATAAAACTCTTTAATAATAATAATTTCTATCACCAAGTTACAGAGACAAGTTTAAAAAAATCAAAATTATTTGATATTAATATTATGGTTGATAAATATGAAAATTTATACAATTCTATTATTGAGTAAATAATTATTTTATGTAAATTAAAAAGACTTGAATAACACAAGCCTTTTTAATTTACTAATATTTTTTTAATATCTTATTTCTCAATAGTAGTATTATTACTTATTAATACTGATGCTGATAAGCTAACACCACTGCCAAAATCAAAAGCCTTAATATTAAGTGGTGTTTGAGAAGTGTATAAAATGATAGTATTATCAGTAAAGCTAGAATTTGGACAATCTGAATTAAACTGCAATCCGTCTTTGTTAATCTCAGCATCAATTACATTACCTGTAAATGTAATATTATCACCTTTTGTAATTTGAACACAACCTAATTTATTGTTTGTTACCTTAATAGAACTGGCACCTATTAAACTCGTATGAGCTCCTGAATCATTTCCTTTTGTTCCTATAACTAAATTATTGTTTACTAAAAAATTAGCATCACCACTACCAGACCATTCATTGTACAAATTAAGTGCAAAAGTACTTCCAGAAAGCATTTCTATAGTATTTTCCTCAATTAATGTGTTTTTAGTAGTATTAATTGCCATTATTCCTCGAGAACTAGCCTTAACTATATTGTTTTTTATTATTGAGTTTGAAACCCCTAAACTACTATCTTTGGCGCCAGCTCCTAGGTAAATACCTATATCTCCTTCTATATCATTATCTCTAACAATTACACCATTACCTCCTACATGTACTCCTCCATAAACTTTATTACCATAAACCTCATTTCCAAAAACAAAATCAGTTCTATCAAAATTGGAAGGGTTACCAGCCTTAATATATTTATTTACTGTATTATTTCGAATAATTACACCATCTGCTGTAGTATAAGAAACAGAGGAGTCAATGGCGTTGTTTTCGAAAATTATTGGTCCATTACCATGAGAAACATTAAATCCTCCACCAGAATCTCCGGTTAAAATCCCAACATTATTTTTCATATAAACATCACTTACTCGCTCGTATTCAATTAATTCGCCATTCTCACTCCAACCTCTTACAGGCTCGATATTAAATTGACAAGAAGGTGCTGTTCCTAAGGAATTATTAGTATCAGCTCCACCGTCTATAAACTCATTATTTTCAATATATATATGTTCACAATTCACAAGAGTTAAATTAATTCTTCTAGCCCTTATAAATGTACTATTAATAATATTTATGTTTTTTGAACGAACATGTCTGGCATCATAGTAAAAATAAATACTTGATATTGAAATGCCATCTCCTGTTGCATCTTGAAATGTCACACCATCAATATTAATATTTTCTCCACCTTTTATGGCCATTGTATGAAGCCATTCATGAGTTCCACTTGTAGCTCCATCAGAGTCCACATAACCTGAGTCATAATCATGTTCATCTCTATCTCCATGGAGATACCCCCCCGATACTGTGATATTTTTTTCATCATAAATTGCTAATAAACTAGCTCTAAAATGACCATTAGGTTGCATTCTTAGGTGCGTGTTGTCTGTCATAACTAAATTAAAGTCGGAAGGTATATTAATGGCATGAACTTCCGGAACTCCTGTATTCAAAGGACCATCTACCTTAAAATATGCATCTAAATAATCTATTTTAATAGTATTAACTCCAAAATTTTTAATTTCAAACATTATTTCTTCTAGTATATTCTTATTTTCCAAGGCGACCTCATCAGAAACCTTACCTTGAACAATACCCCATCTTTCTGGATTAAAAACAAATATTGGATCTTTTACTTGGGGTGTTGAACCACCAATTACTAAAGTTGAGTTTAATAAATCACCACTAATAGTTGTATTATCAGAAAAGTTTATTGTACCATTAACAATTTCACCTCCTTCATGCAAAATAGTTACATTTGATGGTAAATTTACAATCTCTCCATTAAGATCTAATACACAGTTAATTATTACAGTTGAATTTGTTTCAACATCATTAAGAGAAAAATCACAAGGCAGACTTGCATCAACTATCTCAGTCGTATCTGAATCTTCATTATTTGTTTCCTCTTCTTCATCGGTTTCTGTTTCGTTGTCTTCATTTACCACATTAACAGGCTCAACAAATAGCTCTTCTTTATTACATGAGAATGTCATACTCAAGGTAAATCCAATCAATAAAAAAATTAGTGTAGCTTTAATTGTCTTTTTCATAATACTTATAAATTTGGGACTTTTAATAATTTGCTCAATAGTAAAATTTTTTTTAATCATAATCGCTGTATACCATTTTTTTTCGATAAAATACATAGTACGATTCTGTCATTATCGTTTAAATGTATTTTTATTCGATAAAGTGCAATTAATATTCTATATTCGCATTAGAAAATAACCCCAATTAAAAAGAATTGCGAAAATAATATCAAAAAAGGACAATTTGTATATTTGTTAACAACTACACCAAAATTGTTAAAAACTTATATATCAACAACTTACACTTGTAATAAAAGACGTACTAAATAATGAACAAAAAAATTATTAGAGTTACAACAATACCTGCTTCTTTAAGAGGCCTTTTAAAAGGGCAGTTAAGATTTATGTCCAATCATTTTGAGGTAATAGGTATTTCATCTGATCAAAATGGGCTTCTTGAAGAATTTGGGCTTTCTGAAGGCATTACTACCAAAACTGTTGAAATGACTAGAAATATTACTCCTATTCAAGATATTAAAGGTGTATATAAATTATATAAAATATTTAAAAAAGAAAAGCCTGATATTGTTCACACACACACACCCAAAGCGGGCACTTTAGGTATGTTTGCTGCAAAATTAGCCGGAGTTCCTAACAGGCTACACACTATAGCTGGTTTACCTTTGGTAGAAGAAACTGGATTAAAAAGAAAGCTTTTAAATGCTGTAGAAAAGTTCACCTATTATTGTGCAACAAAAATATATCCAAATTCTTATGGATTGCAGGACATTGTTCTTAATCACAAATTTACCCGTACACATAAGCTTCATGTAATAGGCAATGGTAGTTCTAATGGTATTAATACAAATTATTTTAATCCAGAACATTTTGATGAATTATCAAAAAAAGTCTTAAGAAAAGAATTAGGAATCAAGCCAGATGATTTTGTTTATATTTTTGTTGGAAGATTGGTTGTAGATAAAGGTATAACTGAACTTGTTTCTGCTTTTAGTAAAATAAATCAAAAATATAATAGATCAAAGTTACTACTAGTAGGAGTATTTGAACCTCACCTCGATCCATTAGCCCCTTCAACTACTGAGGAAATTAAAAACAATAAAAATATTATACATACTGGGTGGCAAAATGATGTTCGACCATATTTTTACATTTCGAATGCTCTTACATTTCCAAGCTATAGGGAGGGCTTTCCTAATGTTGTAATGCAAGCAGGAGCTATGGAATTAGCAAGTATTGTAACTGACATTAATGGTTGTAATGAAATTGTAAGGCATAATGAAAATGGTGTTATTGTTCCTGTTAAAAATACAGAAAGACTATTTGAAGCTATGCAAGATTACATACTGAAAACTGAACAAGACCTTAATGCAATGGGTAAAAAGTCTAGAGAGCACATAGTTAAAAGGTATGACCAACAATTTGTCTGGGATGCACTTTTGGAAGAATACAATAAGATTATCAATTAAAATGTTTAAACATGCTTTCTCGAGCTTTATTAATAAGTAAATTCTTTAAAGACCCTGATAAAAAAAGTATTTTTACTATAGTCTACGAGTTGTTTGTTTATGGGTGGACAAAAAAAGAATTTCCTACGGATTATTTTAGAAAGTTTCTTTATCGCAAAAATGTAATTAATATCACTTCATATTTAAGTTTAAAAGAATATTATAAAATCATAGATTCTGAAAAAATTCTCGTGCCAGATATTGCTGCTATTCTTGAAAGTAAATTGAGTTTTTCCTTATTTGCAGACAAACATCATTTGTCTTCACCCAGAATTATTAGTTATAATATTGGTAATTATTTTTATTTTAACTCGAAACCAAGTATTGTTAATACTAAAAGTGACTTAATTGATTTCTTTACAATGGTTTTCGATAACATCAATGAATCCTCTTTATTTTTAAAACCAATAAATGGTATAGGTGGTATAGGTTGTATCCTATTAAATAAAGAGAAATTTAAGATTCAAATAAGTGATTACTATAAAACTTTATTAAAGCAAAATTATATACACCAAGAAAAAATAATACAACATTCAGGGTTAAACAAAATTTATTCAAAATCAATTAATTCACTAAGAATTAATACTTATTTAGATGAGCATGGGAAAAGTCATGTTATTTCAGCTTTAATGAGATTTGGAACTGGAAACTTAATTACTGATAACGAAACCTCAGGTGGTTTTTATATTGCTTTAAATCTAGAGACTGGTATTCTTAGTGGCGTTGGTAGGCAAGACATAAAAAGAGGTGGTAATATTATTACGCACCACCCAGATACAAAAACTCAATTAGATGGGTTTAAAGTACCCTTTATTAAAGAATCTGTAGAATTGGCCCTATTAGCTGCTAAAATGCTTCCAACTCGTATCGTAGGATGGGATATAGCCCTCACTAACAATGGCCCCGTTCTTATTGAAGGAAATTCCAATCCTTCTTTACATATGGCAGATGTTGCCTTTAAAGGGCTTTGTAAACATCCATTAATTAAGCAAATTTTAAAAGAAATTTAAAATAAAATAAGACATGTTTTCGAACCTAAATCTCAGACAACTTTTATTCTACACTCTAGATTTTATTAAGGGAAATAAAAAACTGAACCATTATAAGGATATTAAAAACTTGGTTGAAAAAGGGGCTCAAAACACTTCTCAAATAAACTACATATTAGAACATGCATGCAAAACAACCTCCTTCTATAAAAAGTTTGATTATAAGAAAGGGATCAATTGTTTTCCAATTATTAATAAAAATATTATTAAAGCTAATTATAATAGTTTTCAATCTATAAAATTTAAAGGAGCCAAAAACAGAATTGTTGCAACAAGCAGCTCTACAGGAATTCCATTTAAAGTATTTCAAAATTCTAACAAAGTTCATAGAAATTCAGCCGATAACATTTATTTTTCTGAAATAGCAGGTTATAATCTAGGTAATAAACTCTATTATTTTAGAATGTGGAATGCTTTTGAGAAAAAAGGGATTTTGGAAAGATGGATGTTGAATATTGTACCGATTGATGTTTTTGAGTTAACGGATGATTTTTTTAATAAATTCTTAAAAAAAATTAAAAGGGATAAATTGGCTAAAAGTTGGATTGGATATGCATCGTCATTTGAAACAATGTGTAAATATTTAGATAAAAATCAAACAGGACCAATAAATTGCAACCTAAAATCTGTAATTGCTATTTCAGAAAGTTTATCGCCTTATACCAAACAAGCAATGAAAAACTATTTTAATGTTGACACAATTTCAAGATATTCTAACGTGGAAAATGGTATTATAGCCCAACAACTGCCAACTACAAACTATTTTGTAATTAACACTGGAAGTTATTATGTTGAGGTTTTAGAAATAGAAAACGATAAACCAGCTAAGTTTGGCGAAAAAGGTAGAATAATTGTTACCGATTTATTTAATTATAGCATGCCAATGATTAGATATGATACAGGTGATATTGGCGTAATGGAAGTCATAGAAGGAAAACCAGTTTTAGCAAGTATTGAAGGACGACAAATTGATGTAATTACAAATACTAAGGGAGAAATTATTGCCAATAATATCATGTTACTTCTTAACAATTATCATGAATTAAATCAATGCCAACTAATTCAAAAAGAAAATAAAGAATATATTTTTAAAATAAATATAGATGGTGAATTTAAAAATAAAAGAAAGTTTATTAATGAATTTATGTCACACTTAGGGGAAGATGCGAAAATTAAAATAGTTTATGTTGATGAAATTCCATTACTATCCTCTGGTAAAAGAAGAGTTATGGTTAACGAAACAACCTGAAAAACATGTGGTTATTAAATTATTTCCCTCATACTCATTTTATCAAAAATATAGAGCTTTTAGTCTAAAAAACCAATTCATTTAAAATATTAGTATTAATTTTATTACAAACTAACAAACCTAACCTTACCCATGTACTCTACCTTTATAAAAAGATTTATAGATTTTTTCGCAGCATTATTTGGACTTATACTTTTATCACCAATATTTATCATAGTTACTGGATTATTATTTCTTAGTAATAATGGCAAGCCTTTTTTCTTTCAAAAACGACCTGGTAAAAATGAAAGAATTTTTTCAATCATCAAATTTAAATCAATGAATGATAAGCGAGATGAACATGGAAACCTTTTAAGTTTTGAACATAGAATTACAAAAGTTGGAGCTTTTATTAGAAAATATTCTTTGGATGAAATCCCACAACTAATTAATGTTTTTAAAGGAGATATGAGCTTAATTGGCCCAAGACCACTTTTAGTAGACTACCTTCCTCTTTATAATAATGAACAAAAGTTAAGACATAAGGTGAGACCCGGGATAACGGGTTGGGCACAAGTTAATGGCAGAAATAAGATTTCTTGGGAAAAGAAGTTTGAATTAGATGTCTTCTATGTTAACAATATATCATTCTTTTTAGATTTAAAAATCCTATTTTCAACAATTAAAAGGGTCATAAAAAAGGAAGATGTAAATAGTTCTGAAAATTTAAACATGCCTTTTTTTACCGGTAATAATTAAAACTATGTCTACTAAACCAAATCAAACGGACAAGCCAAACATTATAATAATTGGAGCTTCTGGTCATGCCAAAGTAATAATTGATATTATAGAAAGAAGAGGAGAATATAATATTATTGGCTTAATAGACTCTTTTAAAGCAATAGGATCTAAGGTTTTTAATTATAGGATTATAGGTCACGAAAAAGACATTCCTTCATTAAAAAACAGTTATAACTTTGAATCAGCTATAATTGCAATTGGAGATAATTGGACTAGGAAAATTATTTTTCAAAAAATAATAAAAATCCAACCTGATTTAAGTTATATCTCAGCTATTCACCCGGACGCTATTATTGGCAAGAACGTAAAAATTGGTAAGGGAACTGTAATTATGGCAGGTGTAATTATAAATAGTGATGCTAAAATTGGTGAATTCTGCATTATTAATACAAAGGCTTCACTAGGTCATGATAGTCACTTAAAAAACTATTCTAGTTTAGCACCAAATAGTACAATTGGGGGAAATGTAAAAATAGGCTCATGTACCGCAATTTGTTTAAGTGCGAGTGTAATTCAAGATATATCCATTGGTAAGCACTGTATAATTGGCGCTGGCTCACTAATTATCAGGGATGTACAAGATAATTTTAAAGTTTTTGGAATTCCAGGTAAGATTAAAGAAAAAATTACAAAAGGGCAAAAATATTTATACCATTCTGAAAGCTTAAAATCGAGGCAAAAGGGCTCATTAGAAATAATAACAGATAAAGTTAAATGGCAAAAAGTATTGGCAGAAATTGGTAGATATGATTTTTATCATACGTATGAATATCATCAACTTTCAAAAAACCCTATAGAAAACCCCATCCTAATTCTTTACAGAACAGGTAATAACAAACTAATTGCTCTCCCCTTACTAATTAGAGATATTCCAAACTCTGATTTTAAAGATGCAACTTCAACATATGGATATGCCGGTCCTATTTCAAACAATATTGACCCTAAATTTGATAATTCAGACTTTATCATAAATCTTTTATCATATTTAAATAATAATAATATCATTTCTGTTTTTTCAAGACTTAACCCCTTTATGCCTTGTCAACCTCATGTTTTAAGAGGTTTAGGTGAAATTTCTTCCCAAGGAAAGGTCGTAAATATTAATTTAAAAATTGACATTAACAAACAGCGAAGTTTGTATGGAAAAAGATTAAAAACCCATGTAAACAAAGCCAGAAGAATGTGCTCCATAAGAAAAGCTGTAAATGAAGAAGATTTACAAACTTTTATAAATATATATTATGAAAACATGGACCGTGTAAAAGCCAAAAAATCATATTACTTTGATAAATCTTATTTCGAAAATATGATGAATAGTTCAAGTTTTGATACAGATATTTTACTTGCTATTGATAGTGAAACAAATACAATTATTGGTGGTAGTATGTTTGTTACAACTAATAATATAGTACAATATCATCTCTCAGGAACAAAAAATGATTTTTTACACTTAACACCTACTAAACTTTTAATTGATGAAATGCGCCTTTTAGCCAATAAAAAAGGTTCACAGTTTTATAATTTAGGCGGAGGATTAGGAGGAAGAGACAATGACTCTCTATTTAATTTTAAAGCTTCGTTTTCTAATGATTTTAAAAGTTTTTACTTGTGGAAGTTAATTGTAAATGATAGTGCTTATAAAGAACTAGTGTACAAAAAAGGAATTAATGAAAATACTAATTTCTTTCCATTGTATAGATTAATGGATGATATAAATGTAAACTTGTGAAAACCCAGAACCCCTTTCTATCAAAAACATTTACTAAAATATGGCTGAAACATTATAAATTTGGCAAGCGCACTTATAATTTCAGTTTTCTAAAAAACCTTTCTTTTTATAAACCATCTAAATTACCTCTCTATGTAAATATAGGCCGAAACCTTACAAAAGGAATGTCTTACATTATAGAAAATCACAAGGATTATAAAAGAAAAACATTTTTGATTTATGATGTTCCTAGTTATTTTGGTATAGCAAATGGAATAAATAATAGACTAAAAAAACTAAGTGCAACGCAATATCCTGGTTTTCTAACTAACTTAGATGGTTTTGGGGGTTTTGATGAGTTTCTATCCTCTAATTTTAGTAAAAAGAGTAGATATAAATTTAAAAGTTATAAAAGAACATTGGAAAGAAGTTTTGATGTTAAATACAAACATATATTTAACAGTATTTCCAAAGAAGAATACAATGAAATTTTTGATGACTTTAATAAAATATTAACCAAAAGATTTAACAATAAGCAAGTAACTAATAATAATCTTTCCTCTGAGGAATGGGATTTCTATCGTGATGTTACTTACCAATTAATGCTAGAAAACAAGGCTTCGTTATATATTATTTACAATGGCACTTCTCCCATTGCTATTTCATTAAACTACTTTTCTGAAGATATTTTGTTTTTTGCTATTACAACTTTTGATATTGATTATTATAAATTTAATCTTGGAACAGTACATTTAATGGAACTTTATAAATGGTGTTTTAATAATAATATTAGAACGTTTGATCTATCAAAAGGCTACTATGACTACAAAGAGAGATGGGGGAATATGAAATATAGTTTTGAAAATCATATTTATTTTGACTCCCAGTCAATGACAGCAACAACTATAGCCTATAGTTTATTTTATTATTTTCAATTAAAACAATATTTAAGAAATAAAAAATTCAATGATCACCTAAATAAGATAAAATATTTTGTTAAGAAAAGAGATAAAATAGAAAATTCGAACACCTATACTTCTGAAGAGATTATTGAGGATAATCTAAGTTCATTTGAAGAAATAAATTTCAACCAACCAGAATACAGCTATTTAAAAAAAATTGTATTTGAATTTGTTTATATGAAATCGGAAAACATCAATGATATAAGGGTATATAATGATGTTAAATCCCAAAATTCATTTATAATAAAAGGCAGTAAATCAAGTCATTTAATTTCCATTAAATAATAGTAATGAAAGTAATTAAAAAAGTTAATTTTTATACAGACTTATTTGAGAAATCTAAATTGCCTAAGATATATAAACTTAAAGGGGTGGTAAATAATACAATAATTTTTAGTGAAAAAAATGAAAATGATAAGACTGAAACTACCTCTGGTTTAACTTGTTACAAATTGTTTCCTAATTATTTTGATTACAAAATTGAAACAAAAAATGAATTTAAATTACGAAAAGTATGGCAAAAGTTAGGTTTTTCAGCTAACCTCAATAGTTCTGTTAGTGCTTTAGATTATTTAAAAAAGGAATGTAGTTCTCAGCATAAAAAAAATGTAACAAGGGCCACAAATAGATTAGAACAATGTTTTGAAATTAGCTATTTCACATATTTTGGTAAAATTGAAAAATCAAAATACATTTCAATAATGAATGCTTTATTCCAAATGATATCTAATAGGTTTAAAGAAAGAAAAGGAAAGAATAGGGTTTTAACTAATTGGCAATATTATTTAGATAGTACCTTTGAGCTAATATTACAGAAAAAAGCATCATTATTTGTTATTTATTCCAAAAACGAACCTATAGAAGTCTCCATTAATTATCATTTTGACTCAATAATGTATAGCTCAATCTCATCATATGATTTAGATTACAGCAAATTTAGTTTAGGTAATATTGAAATATATAAACAAATAGATTGGTGCATTTCAAATAATATTAAACTTTTTGATATGGGCTATGGAGACTTTGATTATAAACGAAAATGGTCAAATCATATATATAAATTTGAGAGTCATATTATTAGTAAAAAGAATAATTTACTTGCCTTACTATACCCTACTTTATTGAAATACAGGTTTAAAATAATTGATTTTTTGGTATCCAAAAATGTTAACAATTATTTATATAATTTAAAAGATAAACTAATAAACAATAAAAGTAATGATAAAATAAAACCAGAATTTGAAATAGAAATAATTAATGAAATTTCAACCGCTTTAGAAACAAAATTAGATTTAGATAATTACACCTTTTTAAAAAAACCTATTTATGATTTTTTGTATAAATATAAGGAAGAGCTATCTAATCTATCGGTTTACAAAACCCCTCAACAAAACAGCTATATTGTAAAAGGGAAAAACAACAATATTAAAATAACTCATCTTTAATTAGCATTATGAGAGCGGTACTGAAAAAACTTATTCCTTTTAATTTTTTAGTTCATGATTTTTACTCTGACTATCTTTCTAAAAAAATGTCATATCCATTTATAGATAAAGTTTTATTTAAAAACACCATCAATGAATTAGGTAAGGAGTATGAATTAAAAAATATAAAAAAGCACGATAAAAGTATTAATTATCTTTCCTATATACCTTTTTATTTAAAAACAATTAATAGCTCATCTTATAAAACTTTTTCATTTAAAAGGTTTAATGGATTTGCTATTAAAATTGAAAAATTTAGTTCACTTGAGACCTTTATGTCTGAACAGTTTGGCGCTAAAAGTAGATCCAAAATAAGATCTAATATAAAAAGACTAGAAACATGCTTTGATATTAAATACAAGATGTATTTTGGTAGCATAACCAAACAGGAGTATGACTTTTTATTTTTTGAATTAAAAAAAATGATTGAAAGAAGGTTCTCTCAAAGAGGAGATGAACATCAAGCAATTAAAGATTGGGAATTATATGAACAAAGTCTTTTTAGTTTGATTAGAAACAAAAAAGCCTCTTTTTTTGTAATTTACAATCAAGAGACTCCTATTGATATATGCGTAAATTACCTTTACCAAGATATTGTCATTGATTACATTAGAGCCTATGATATTGATTATGCCAAATTTAGATTAGGGTATATTGACATTGCAAAACAATTAGAATGGTGCTTTAAAAACAATTATAAAATATTTGATTTAGGTCATGGAGACCTAAGGTATAAAAGACAATGGTGTAATAATATTTATAAATGTGAGAATCAAATAACATTTAACAACAAATATTTTCCAAATATTATATTTGGAAACTTAATAGCTTTTATGTATTTAATAAAGTCTAATTATTTCAATAAAAATGATTTGGAGATACAAGACACTACCAAAAGAAATTCAGTTAGTAGCAAAAAAAATATAATAATAACTAATAATCAAAAAGAAGATGTTATTAAGGATACTTATAAATTAATTAAACTTAAAAATGAAGATTATTCATTCTTAAGAAAAATTGTTTATGACACCCTGTATATAAAAAAAATTCATTTAAGTGAGATAAACATATATGAAATGGAAAAAAAAGTCACCTATTTTTTAAAAGACAAATCTGGTATAACTAAAATTCACTTTTTAAAATAAGAAACCTCCTAAACTGTTTAACGATTAAATTTAATGGCAAAAACAAATAAATTTAAATTTCTCGATAATCATAACACTATTATCCCCCAGTTTTATGAGAGTATATCTATTAATAATAAAAATATTTTAAACAAACAATCAGAAGTTGAAGATACCCTAAATAGAGTATTAATAGTTAGTTTGCACCCAACATATTTGGAAACTTATATAAAAAATCAAAGTGCATATATCCATAAAAAAATCAAACAAATTGGTCCAGAGGGTGCTGGGATGCTTTTTGATGAGAATTACACCGTTGATTCATATTTAAATAAATTTACGAAAAGACAACTTCGTAAAAATCTGCGTAGAGCAATTAGTAGTCTTGAACAAAGTTTTGAGATTTGCTATGAATATAATTATGGAAATATAACCAAAGAGAAATGTGATTCATTAACGACCTCATTATTTAATATGATTAATATGAGGTTTGAAGAGAAGAAAACCAAAAACCTTTTTATTCAAAATTGGGAATCTAACACTAAGAACTTATATAACCTAATTAATCAAAAAAAGGCATCTTTATTTGTAGTTTATGCGGATAAAAAACCTATTAGTATATCACTAAACAGGCATTTTAGTAATAGTATTCTTTATAGTGAAAGTCATTCTTATGATTTAGATTATAGCCAATTTAGTTTAGGTCATCTAGATAATTACCTTCTATTAAAATGGTGTTTGGAGAATAACTATGATTTTTTAGATTTAGGAATGGGAGCCTATGATTATAAAAAAAAATGGTGTAATACTTCTTATTACTTTAACTATCATATGTATTATGAAAAAAACTCGATATGGGCAAGAATTATTGCTCAATTTGAAATGTTAAAAATGAAGACAAAAAACTCCATTAAATCATTACTTCTAATCTTTAAAATAAATATAAACGAATAATATTTGAGTATTTGAATTCCCTGGTGGTTGCAAATTATTAGAATAGGAGAAAAAAAATCAAGGTTATACGAATTTAAAATTATGAAAACACTAATCTTAAAAATAATACTTTACGCTTTTTTAATTCTAATATTTCTTGAAATAATAACACGAGTATTTCATTTACATCAAGAATCACCTCAGTTTATTATTAATAACTCTAATATTAAAACCTATGCGCCGAATCAATCTGGATATTATACCGTTGGAAATAGACGTATGAATATTTCTAAATATCATATAAACGATTCTGGTTTTAATTCTTATCGCGAATTCGTACCATCTACTGATAATATAAACCTAGCCATAATTGGTGATTCTTTTATTGAAGGTTTTCATCAAAACTACTATAACTCAATAGGAATAAAAATAGAAAACAAACTTAATAATGAAGTAAGTGTTTTTGAATATGGTCATGCAGGTTATGATTTAGCAGACCAGCTACATCTAATAGCCACATATAAAGACATATTTGAAAAGATGGATTTAATAGTTATATATTTAAAATTTGAAAACGATTTAACAAGAAATGTATACGAACCTGATCAGTATTGGATTGACACCCAATATTATGCTTTTTCAAAGATAAAAAAGAATATAAAGCTCGTAGGCTATTTAGAATCCATTGGGTGGCTAGATAATTTAAGGAACTTAAAACATAAATTCAAAACCCCAAATAAACCTAATTCTTTTGTTGACAAAGAGAATCAAAATTTGAAAAAAGTAAAACATCAAGAATACATTAATAATTTTAAAGAACTGGTTAAAAAGTTTGGTTTTAATAAGAATAAAACCATATTCTTAATTGACGTTAGAAATACTAACAAAATCTTTTTAAACCATTTGCTAGATAAGAACTATAAATATTTAGATTTTGGGAATGCAATGGAATCATCAAAAAAACCAACAACTTTAATTTTCGATATGCATTGGAATAATAAGGGTAGAGAAGTTATATCTAAAACAATTGTAGATTATATTGTTAATCAAGGGTTAATACAAAAAAAAGATTGATATGAATATATTAATTCCAGATGCTGAAGAAATTGGATTATGTTTTGGAGTTTTGCATTGTTTACATGAAATTGACAATGTTAATGTTTATGCATTATCAAGCGAAGATAACACGTTAAAATACACTCGGTATTTAAAAAAACTTGTATTATATAAAAAACAGAACATTGAAGAGTTTAATTTCGTTTCTATCATAGAAAACGCTGTTGAAAATTTTAAAATAGACTTAGTTATTCCTGTAAGTGATAGCGGCAACCTGCTTCTTATTAGAAACAAACATGTTTTTAGTTTTAAAAACAAAATCATATTACTTCCTAATATTGAAACATATGAAGTTAGTACCAATAAATACTTGCTTTATAAACATTTAGTAAATAATAATATCCCCTGCCCCCTAACCATAATATATAATAAATCATTGGATTTAGAGGGCTTAACTTTTCCAATAATTATTAAACCTTTAAAAGAATCTCATGGTGGTTCTGGTATAAAGAAATTTGAATCTATTACTGAGTTTAATAATTACATTGAATCTTCAAAAATCAATAATGATTTTATTATTCAAAATTATATAAATGGTTACGATATAGATTCTAGTGTGCTATGTGAAAATGGTGAGATTTTAGCTTATACCATTCAAAAAGGAAACATGAATGGAGAAACAGATTTTTCAGCTCAAATTGGCGTTGATTTTTTGTATGAAAAACAGATTCATGAAACAGTTAAGCATTTAATGAAATCTCTTAACTGGAATGGAATAGCACATATTGATTTAAGGTATGATAGTAAAGATAACAACTTTAAAGTAATAGAAATTAATGCAAGATATTGGCAATCATTAGAAGGATCTTTAGTTGCAGGCATTAACTTTCCTAAATTGCATATTCTTACCAATCAAGGAATCAAGTTTCCTATACCAAAATATAAACAAATAAAATATTTAAGCGATGAGGGTTTTTACAAAAAAATAAAAAATGATAAAAGCTATTTGTTTAAATTTAAATTCTTGTGGCATAATACTAATTTAAAGTATGACTTAAAAGACCCTATTATGATTATCTATTCTTGTTATCTGTTTTTTTTAAACGTATTCAGGAAAGTGAAGAAAAGTTAACATAAAGTGTAACTAAATTAATTAAGTAAATAAACACAGTTGATAAGAAAAGATTTTTACACAGATATTTTAGAGAAAGAATGTATTGATAGTTTATTTTCATATGTCTACAACCTTGAAACAAAATCAATTGTATCATCTTCTAACTCTAATAATTTAATCAAGAATAAGCTTTTAATCCTAAGTGAGGTGCCAAATTATTTAAGTACCACCTTAATCTCATTACCTAAGAGTATTAAAAGAAAAATTGTAAATACTTATGAAGGGTCATTAATAAATATTTGTGATTATAATAACATTGATGAATATTTAAAGAAAGAAATAAGCTCTCAAAGACGTTCTAATATAAAAAGATGTTATAAACGGCTAGATACTTGTATTCAGCCTACTTATAAAATGTACTATGGAGATATTGACCAAAGTCAATATGACAAGATTTTTAATGACTACAAGTTAATGCTTAAAAGGCGATTGGCTCAAAAAAATTCATATTGGGAAGAACTGGACTACTGGGAAGAACGCTACAAAAAGACCTATAAATTAATAAATGAAAAAAAAGCGGCGATTTTTGTTATTTATAATGGACATGAACCCATTTCAATTTATATAAATACCATTTTTAAAAAAACGATTTACATTGAAGTAATAGCTTATAATATAGACTACTCAAAGTTTAAATTAGGTTTTCTTACCCTTACCAAAGTTATTGATTGGTCTATAAAAAACGACTTTGAAATTATAGACATGTCTAAGGGGGACTTCTATTACAAAGAGCGTTTTAGAAATGGATCTTATAAATTTCAAAACCACATTATTTATGATTCTTCAAGTATTTTAATTTCTATTAAAGCACAACTATTGTATTTAAAATTAAAATCTATATATAAGATTCTTCCATTAGCCAAGAAATGGAAAATAAATAGAATTTATAAAAAGTACTTTGTAAGGAAGAAAATAGATTATAAAAATTCAAACATCGTTTCTATCGATATCCAAAAACAAGAAGAACCTATTAATGAGTTTGATTTAAAAAAAATCGACATAAATAATTCTAATTATTCTTTTCTAAGGCAATATTTTTTTGATTATCTATTTTTAAATTTTGAATTTATACATGACGTTACTGTATATCATGATAATAAGAGTACATTTTTCTTTAAAGGGAGAAAGAGTGTTCAAAAAAACACATTAAAATAATTTTATAATGAAGTTAATAGAATCAGATGATTTTTATTATGATTTTCATGAAAATGGAATAATTCCTCCGTATATCTCTAATTTATTTTTAAAGCATTCAGGGGTTTTGTTCTACGAAAATAAAAAGGGCGGAAAAAACATTGGTAATTTACCATTAGTATACTATCTAGGAGTGGTGCCTTCTTATATTGATATAAGCTTGTTTAATAAAGATAATTATAACTTAAAAAAAATAAATGAAAGAGAAAATGTTGGAAATGCAATTTCCATAAACTCATATAATAATATTAATGAATATTTAAAAAGCCATTTTAAAGCCAAATATAGATCTAATATAAACAGGTATGTAAAACGCCTTGAATCCTCATTTAATATTACACATAAAATGTACTTCGGAGAGATTAAAAAAGAAAAATTTTACTTTCTTATGAACACTTTAAAGTCAATGCTAGAGGTTAGGTTTTCGCAATTAAAAAAAACAAACTTTACACTACTTACATGGAAAGATAACTATGAGAGTTATTTTCAACTTATTAAAACAAAAAAAGCTTCCTTAAGTGTAATATATGATAACGAAATACCAATTGATATTTCTTTTAGTTTTCATTTTAACAATATTCTTTTTTCATCCACTTCTTGTTTTGACGTTGATTATTTAAAATTTGGTTTAGGAAATATCTCAATTTATAAAGAATTAGAATGGTGTATAAAAAACAACTATGATGTTTATGACATGACTTTTGGAATGTTAGAGTACAAAAGAAAATGGTGTGATTTAAATTATGTTTTTGAAAGTCATATTTATGCAAAAAAAGGCAATATAAATTCCTATTTAATTTCGAAATTTCTTTCGGCAATTATTGGTTTTAAAAATTTACTAAAGTTAATTAAAGCCCATATCTTATTAGAGATATTTCAGGCTATCTATTTAAAGTTTAAATATAAAGGTGAATTGAGCATTAATAATAAGTCAATAAAATATAAAATTGAAAATATTGATACAACAAACAACATAGAAAAACTTAAGGAAATTAATTACCAAAAAGCAAGCTTTAAACAATTAAAAAAGCCTCTTTATGATTTTTTATACACAGCTAATGAAAACATTTCAAATATTAAAGTTTATAAATCAGAAAATAGTAATCAAACCTATTTTTTTTATGGCAACAAGAAAATAGCGAAATTGGTAATAGACATTTCTTAAAAACTATAAATTAAAATTAGTGAATAAAACTACTTTCTACATATCATTAACTCAGGAAAATTCAGTCCCCTCTGCCTATATTAAATTAATAAGTCAAATTGACAATTCCGTCTTTTTTAATGATACTAAAAAAGATGAACCAGGGGACTCCTTAAATGCACATAGCATATCGTTGTTCCCTGATTATTTGGAACCACATTTTCGTAATCATAAAAAGTTATGTATTAAAAAAATTCCTCAATTAAAAATAACTGGTTATGCCATTAAAATAGACTCTCCAGGAGATATTAAAACATTCTTACAAAGTAATTATAAAAAAAAGTTTAGAAATAATATCAATAGGTTTTTAAACCGATTTGAAACTTGTTTCACGCCTACTTATAAAATGTTTTATGGAAAAATATCCCAGAAAGAATATGATTTCCATATGAGTGAGTTAAAAACGATGCTGGAAAAAAGGTTTAATCAAAAAAACACTAAAACTCATGTTTTGCTTGATTGGGAATACTATTTAGAAGATACATTTCCCTTGATAAATTCTAAAGAAGCTTCAATGTTTGTTATATATGTTAATCAAAAACCAGTACATATTTGTATTAATTTCCACAGAAAAGATGTCATGTTTATATCTGTACCATCTTATGATATAGATTTTGAAAAATTTGCATTAGGTAATATTTCCATATATAAGCTGCTAGAGTGGTCCTTAGCTCAATCGTGCAAGCTATTAGATATGGCCTATGGTGATCTTGAATACAAGCGTAGATGGAGCAATTATTTTTATGGTTTTGAGCAGCATATTTTATACCCTAAAGGGAATATTTTAAAGAAAATAATAGCACTAAGAGAAGTTCTATTAATAAATTTAAAAAACAAATTAAAAGAAATAAATGCTGATGGTATAAGGAAGAAAATCAAAAACAATTTGAACAAAAAAGCTAAAAACAATTCATTTTCATACTCATTAGCGGAAATTGAAAATATTAATTTAAGTAACTTCAAAAAAATTAATTTTATAGAAAATGCGTCTAATGAATTTGGATTAAGAAAAATTGTTTTTGATTTTTTATATAGTCATAGACTAAATATGAATGAAATTGCCGTTTATAAACCTACAGAAAAAAACACTTTTTATTTGAACTCAAAAGGTTCTTTATACAAAATATTAATTAGAAACGGTAAAACCAAATAGTTTACAGTACAACGAATTAAAAATTAAAATAATTTATTAAAGACTAAATTTAAATGTTTATATATTTTATGAAACTATGAAGTTAAATCTTAAATCAAAAACAATAATAAAGGCTAAAAGTATAATACGTACAATATACTGGGAGGTGTTTGATTCTTATAGTAAGTTCATTGAGTTCTTTCAAGCTATGCTAGAAAAAAGAAAAGGACTTGATTTTGCTACTCAAGTAAATGATAGGCAATTAGGTTATAAACAAAGCCCTTATCAAAGCTATCAAACTGGTGGTATGAAAAGATTAATAAAAATCCTTGAAAAATTGAAAATAAATAAAAATGATTCTGTACTAGATGTAGGCTCAGGTAAAGGTAAAAGCCTTTATACTTTAACCAAATTCCCTTTTAATAATGTTGATGGGGTTGAAATGTCCTCGGAATTATGTGAAATTGCCAAAAATAATCTTGAAAAATTAAATGTAAATATGAATAGAATTAATATTTACATAAGCGATGCCACATTATTAACTAATTTGGATAAATACAATTATTTTTTCCTCTCAAACCCATTTAATGGGGCTCCAATGGAAACTTTTATTGAAAACGTAAAAAAAAGTTACTACAGCGTACCTAGAAAAATAGTTGTTATTTATTTTTATCCATGGTGTAATAATATGTTTATAAATTCAGGTATTTTTAAGGAATATATGAGTTTTAAAAGATATAAAGTTTATAAAACAAAATAAATGTAAAATAATTAATCTTTAGTTTCCTTTTTAAAAAATGAAACACTTAAAAAGCATATATCCAACACTTATCGCAACCTTTATATTGGTTCCAAACATTTATACAATTATTTTAGGTATAGAAAGCTTTCCTTATACTTGTGCTCCAATGTTTGGACACTATATCAATGATGAAACAGATTTGTATTTACTAAAATTTGAAGGAGAAACTGTTTCAAATAAAATTGATTTAAAAGATTATTATGGAAGGCCTGAAGACCACTTTATTAGGCATTTTTTTAGTAAAGTTTATGGGTCTACTCAAAATATTTCTCCATTTAGTAATAGGTTAACTGAAAATGAGATTTTTTTTAACCAACGTATGAATAGTTTTTTTAGAAATTTCAGCAACTATTTAAATGAAAAACAAAACCTTGAACTATTAAAAATTAATTTAATGGTAAAAAAAGTAAATTCAAAAAGACAAAACTTGAGTGAATTTGAAATAATTGGATTTTATAGCATAGAAAAAGGCAAATATTACTCTTTGTATGAAAATAATAGGGCAAATTTATAGTATTACCAAATTTTTCTTAAACCAACCTTTAAGTATATTAAGATTTTGCCTTTCAATTTTAATGGGTAAAAAATTGCTTAATGAACTTTATTTTATCTTTGATTTAGACAACAATTTACAATATGAATATTCAAATACTTATTTTTTAAATTTATTACCTGATTTTTTTCTCCATCTCAATAACGACTTATTTTATCATTTAAAATATATAGTTATAGTTACAACCATTTGTGCTTCAATTGGTTTTCTTGGACGTTTTGGTTTGTTAATCCTGGCATTTTTAAGCTTTTACATCCTAGGAATTACTGAAGGACTCGGAGTATTTGACCACCATCTTTCATTACCTAGTCAGGTTATTTTAATACTAGCTTTGGTTCCTGGAACCATGAAAATATCCTTAGACTACGCAATATTAAGATTACATAAAATACTAAAAAAGAAACCATTAAAATATTCTATTAATCCCAAATGGAGTGTTAACTTAATTCTATTGTTACTTATTATAACCTATTTTACAGCTGGAGTATCAAAGTTAAGATATGGTAATGGTATTAAATGGTTAGATGGATCAACACTCAGTTTTTATTTAAAGGAAAGGACCTTAAAATATAATGAAGGAGATATTCAATTAATAATTGGTAATAATGATATTGCAAAAAATGATAAATGGAAAGATAAATTTGGTTTTATTGCTCATACATATGGAAACTTTCAAACATTGAAGCTAAATAACAAAATTGCTGATTACATTGCCAACAATAAATTATTAGTAATTACCCTATCTATTGGATCTCTTTTATTTGAATTACTTGGATTTATAGTATTTATAAATTCAAAATACAGAAATATTTATTTGTTTTCTGCAATATTATTCCACCTATCAATTGGAGCTTTAATGGGTATATCATTTAGACAATATCGCTTAATATGTTTTTGCCTTATAGATTGGAACTCCTTATTCAAATATTGTTATAAGAAATTAAGTGTTTTTAAATTTTTAAAACAGAAACTAGAAATTTTAAAAATGCCTACATAAAAATTAAAGACTTTTAAAATGAAATTAAGATTAATTATTGGAGCCCTATTTCTTATCTTACAAATTGCAGGAATTGTTTATTCTAGATTTACACCTTTACGATTTTTTTGTTGGGCACCATATGATATTCAAACAAAATTTGAAGCAACTGGCAAAATTAATGGCAAAATATTAAATTCTGACCAGCTTAAAGAAAGGTACAAGTATAAGATGAGCGGCTGGGAACAACGATCTATTTTTAATATTTTTTCTCTGATTGAACAATATGAATCAACTTATGGTAAAAATGACAAAGCTGAAATAACAATAAAATATTCTATTAACGGTCATCCTGAAAAAATATGGATTTTAAAATAAAAAACAGTCTATTCATAAAGCTTCTAAAATTTGAGAACACACCTATGCACCCTAACTTATTGTTAATGTGTAAACTTTTAGTTCTATTGCTTATTTATCATGGCTATATAGATAAATTGATTGATCCTTTCATTCCTTTCATTCCTTCACTAGATATTTTTAACAGTTTTCCAGGTGTTTTCAAGAACACTATGCGCTTTCTGTTTGCTATGGCTTCTGTTTCATTATTTTTTAATTTTAAAACCCGAACATCTAGTCTTATTTTGGGTTGTGTTGTAATAATTTCAATACTGGCATCTATACCAAATTACTATAATCATATTTTGATTTGTGGATGTGCCTTAGTTCTTGCAGGATTAAGTAATCGTAAATCTGTTCCATACCTTTTAATTTTACAGTTAAGTTTGGTGTATTTTGGGGCTTCATTACATAAAATATTAGATGCAGATTGGTGGTCTGGTGATTTTATGCATAATTGGCTTTTTAATGCCCGCAATAATACTTTTTATATATACTTTTATAGTCATATGCCAAATCTTATTCTTGCCAAATTTTTATCTATTACTGCATTTACAACAGAATTAATGATAGCTATATTATTATTATTTAAACAATTTAGAATTAAAGCTGTGTGGTTTATTATTGTTTTCCATATGACATTGTTTTCATTCACAATGATTAGATTTGGTCATTTTATTGACTCTTTATTAATTGTTTTAATAGGTTTTTTAAATTGGCCTAAAAAAGAATTAGTTATAAATTTTAAAAGTAATAAAATGAAATCATTTCGAAAATTAATTTCCTTTTTCGATTTTGATAATAAAATAGTCTGGATAGAGAACCGTAAATTAAAGGAAAATATTATTAAGCTCAATAAAGATGGCAACATAACTAATAATATTAATGCAATAAAAGAAATTTTATTATACAGCCCTTCTTTTTATATTTTACTTTTTATATTTGATTGCATAATTGGAACCTATTTATCTTCAATAAACTGGAAATATGATTATGGTATAAGTTTGTTTATCGCTTGGTTCCTAATTCTATTTTTTTCACCCCTATCAACTAAGTTTATTAATGCCTTATTTTTTAAGGAAAAATAAATAATAAAGTATTTTATTAGAATTGGAAATAAATAAAAGATCTATCAACTCCATCATCATAAAATAAAATCATTCCTAAAATAACTAATGCATAGACAAAAAAGCGAACAAATTTATTTTTAAACTTAAATGGAGAACGCTCATCTTTCCTAATCCTATATTCGTATAATGTAAATACAGCTATTAGCAAATAATAATCAATCATCCTATATCCCATAGGATGATTATAGACTTCAAATGAAAAGTTAGTAAAAATATTTTTTATAAATTCAAAAGCAGCCGTAATAGATTCTGATCTAAAAAATATTCTTGAAAAAGTAACAATGCCAAATGTTAATATCATTTGACCAATCTCAATAAATGATGGAAAGAAAGAGTTCTCACCTACTACATTGTTTTTATAAATGGTATTTCTTCCAAGTAAAAAAACAGGTATAAAAGCCAAAGCATGAAAAGCTCCCCAGAAAATAAAAGTCCAATTTGCTCCATGCCAAAATCCACTTACCAAAAATATTATAATAATATTCCTTACCGACTTAAGCTTACTTACTCTGGATCCACCCAAAGGTATATATATATAATGCCTAAACCAAGTTGAAAGCGATATGTGCCACCTCTGCCAATATTCTGCAACATTCCTTGAAAATGCAGGGAATTTAAAATTAGACATAAGTTCTATACCGAACAATTTTGCCGTACCTATTGCTATATCAGAATACCCACTAAAATCTCCATATACTTGAAAACTAAACAGGGTTACACCTAATATTAAAGTTGAAGCAGGATAAGTAGAATAATTCATAAAAATATCATCAACAATTGGAGCCAATGAATCTGCAATAACTACTTTTTTAAACAACCCCCATAATATCAACTTTAGTCCTTCTACACATTGATTATATTTAAAAACTCTTTTGTTTGTAATTTGAGATAATAAATTTGAGGCTCTTTCAATTGGACCCGCGACTAGTTGTGGAAAAAAACTAACAAAGGCTGCAAATGATAAAAAATCTTTAGTAGGATTTAAACGCTTATAATATATATCAAAGGAGTAAGACATGGTTTGAAATGTATAAAATGAAATACCCACTGGTAATATAATTTTAAGTGTCCATGAACTCTTAATACTATACCCAAAAGTATTAAACATATCTACCCAAGAATCAACAAAAAAATTGTAATATTTAAAAAAACCTAATAAACCTACATTAAAAATAACACTTGTCCACAACCAAAATTTTCGTTTAGAATCTTTACTATTAGAATAAATTCTCTGACCAACAAAAAAATCTACTGTAGTACTTAAGAATATTAAAGAAAGGAATCTCCAATCCCACCAACCATAAAAAACATAACTAACAACAAGTAAAAAAGCATTTTGAAGTTGGAGTTTCTTTTTAAACACCAGCCAATAAAGAAAGAAAACGAATGGAAGAAAAATAAAAAACTCTATAGAATTAAATACCATATACGGCTATATAAAAATTCAAACTCAAATATCGAACAATTAAGCACTGACTTCCAAATTTTTCTTTAAATTACCAAAATATATACTTAAAAAGCATAATTATTATAATTACAAAAAAAAGCCCTTAATTAAGGGCTTTAAAACTTTTTATAAATACTCTAATTTTATTACAAATCATTAAAAATAGAATGCATTAAACGCTTTTTATCATTTATACTTTCTTCTAATGATATCATAGTTTCAGTTCTATAAACTCCTTCAATGTCATCTAAAAGAAAAATAACCTCTTTTGCATGCTCTGTACTTCTGGCCCTAACTTTACAAAAAATGTTAAATTTTCCTGTAGTAATATGAGCTACCGTAACATAAGGAATTTCATTTATTCGTTCCAAAACAAATTTTGTTTGAGAAGTATTATTAAGGTAAACCCCAACATAGGCAATAAATGAATAACCAAGTTTTTTATAATCTAGCATTAAAGAAGACCCTTTAATGATTCCTGATTCTTCCATTTTTTTAACACGAACATGAACCGTACCTGCTGATATTAATAATTTCTTTGCTATGTCTGTGAATGGAATTCTTGTATTATCTATTAGCATATCAAGAATTTGGTGGTCTATTTCGTCTAATTTCATTTTAGCCATAATTGATTATTCTTAAATAAAAATCAAAATTAATACATTTTTATTAAAGATTACACATAATCGATGCATTTTATTTTGGGATTAATGCGATTTTCTCATTTATTAATATTACGAAAACGTTTTCGTTACCTACTTGTAACTTTTTCCTTTCAATATTGAATACACTTTCTCCTTTTGCATCCAATTCCTTATGACCATAAAAAGCTTCTAACTTCTCAATTTTTTCAATAATTGGAACAAACTTCAAACTATTACCACACAAGGTCTCCTTAAATTGTATACCTATATCTACCAACCCTTCTTTAGAGTAACCACTAACATTCCTAATAATAATATCTAGAAAACACTTCTCATTTTCAGGAATATTATAGTAAAACTTATAATTACTACCATCAATATTATTTTTTGAAATATAATCTAATGACTTTATATAAGAAGAGTAAATTAACTCCCTAGTATACTCTCTGTCATAATCGCCTTCATAGTGACCTGCTTCAAATAAAATAGTTGGTACATTTTCACTCTGAAACGTATCTCCTACACAGTTTAGATTAAATGCATCATCATAAACTCCCACTTGCTTTGGTATAACATTCTGCAGCGCCTTATTCATTACCGCAATAACCTCCATGGCTATTTTTCTATTTGGGGTAACTGAACAAATCTCATCTTGAGCTGGAGATAAAAACGATACAGTTGCAGACTTATTAGTCTTACCAGCACTAAAAATTGTACGCTGCCCATGTAAATTATAGCAGTAATGTGGCTTAAATTCATTAAAAACATTTCTCAGTACCAAACTTTCTGGCTGCGTTAAATTCTGTGCATCTCTATTTAAATCTACTTCATTTGCATTTATTCTTGTATAAACCCTAGCTCCATCTGGATTCAATATTGGAATTATATACAAAGTACATGCCTTTAAAATATAATCCAGGTTAGTGTCATCTTTTAAAGAATTAAATAAATCAAACAATGCTTTGGTTGTGGTAGATTCATTTCCATGCATTTGTGACCACATCAAAACTCTTTTATTTCCGTTACCTAATTTAACACCATAAATTGGTTCATTTAATACCGATTTACCAATAGTATCAACTGACCATAAATCAACAAAATTTTTAAGCAATGGTTCTATATTATCATTAGTAATATATCTACCAAAAAGGGCTTTTTCCTTGTGGTTCAAAAATAGATTTTTTAATTCTTCTATATCCATCATATTTATTTAAAATACAAATGTAAACATTTACAATTTTACAAATGTAAACAGCTAAATTTATATGTTTTGATTACAATTGTATACAGAAATAATAAGTTTTTATCACAAAACTCGATTAATCAACATAAAATATATTTATCTACTTATTAATCAGTATATTATATGTTATAATATAAAGTTTTAAATTAATTTATATACATATTTGTTAGCACTAAATCTTTTAATTTAAATACTATTTGTTACATTTGTAAAACAATATTTTTACTAGCGCCAATTTACAATGATAAACACAATAGAATTTGCTAAAAGACTAAAAAAAGTAATGGAGCACCACAGTGAATCTGCATCTTCTTTTGCTGAAAAAATTGAGGTGCAGAGGTCTAGTATTTCTCATATTTTATCTGGCAGAAATAAGCCTAGTTTAGAGTTTGTTTTAAAAGTGCTTTCCTCCTATCCTGAGGTTGAACTATATTGGTTACTAAACGGGAAAGGTTCTTTTCCTTCAACCCAAAATAATGTTGAAGCAAAAAATGAAATTGAAGAAGTTGTTTCTGAACACGAAAAAGCACTTAAAGCAAAATCTGAAATTAATGTTGATGATAAAACAATAGAACGTATTGTTATTTTTTATTCAGATGGAACTTTTAAAAATTTTAATAATTAACTTTCTTTAGTAGTTTTGTATTGAAATTTAATTCTATGCGTTTTTTATACTTGTTTCTTTTTTTAAACTTTTTCAACTGTTATAATATTGAAAGAAACTGTACAGATTTTAAAACTGGCGAATTTCATAGCGAAGTTATTATTAACAATGAAATATTTAAATCTGAATTTGTTAGAACCAAAAACCTGCAAATTGAAAGATATAACAACAAGATTGATTCTTCTCAATTACGATGGATAAATGACTGCGAGGTAGTATTTAAAACCATAAACCCAAAAAATCTAGCAGAAAAAAAAGATATTCATTTAAAAATACTAACTACTACTGATAGTTCTTATACATTTGAATATTCTTATGTTGGAGAAACTAAAAAACAAAAAGGAATTGCTTACAGGACAAACTAATCAAAAGGATAAAGAAATGATTCTACCAAATTAAAAGCAACCTGATTGTTTTTATCTATTTCATAAACCAATAAAACTTCACCCCAAAATTCCCCATCCGAAAAATCTGCAATAATCCATTTATGATTTAACAGTTTTACGGTGTTAATCATCATTTTACGTCCTTCACTAGAACCATAAGGCACAATTGGATGCTCTCCCTTTACCTCATTTAACTCATACAACCTGTCTTTTATCAAGGGAATTAATTCATTAATTCTAAAGCCTTCTTCTTCAAAATAACTAATAGCATCCTCGTTTCTAGCTAAATTAAAATGTGAAGCCTCTAAAAACGCATCCTGAATACTGTTCAAAGAATCTTTATATCTTTCAAGCCTGGTATCCTTTTTTTCCATTCTATTATTTAAATCTTCAAAAATGCGCTTAGAGTTTACATATTGAAACAACACAAGAAGCATTGAAAAGATAAACAAATAAATAAAAATTCTTTGTTTCATAATTATATGGTTATTTGTAATTCGTCATAGGCCAAAAATACATTATCCGGAAGCTCTCTTTCAACCTCATCATGAAAACCTAAAAAATGACTTATATGAGTTAAATATGCCTTTTCTGGATTTACTTTCTCTATAAATTCTAAGGCTTCTTTTAAATTAAAGTGGGAATGATGTGGTTCTATACGCAATGCATTAACCACCAAAACCTTCACATTTATAATTTTTTCAATTTCCTTTTCACTAACAGTTTTCATATCTGTTAAATATGCAAAATTGTTAAACCTAAAACCAAAAACTTGTAATTCGCCATGCTTTCCTTTTATAGGAACTACCTTTAAACTACTTATTGAAAACACCTCGTTCTTAAGTCTGTTCAAAATCACTCCAGGAGCGCCAGGATACTTATTCTTAGTTTTAAACACGTAGTCAAATCTTTTTTTAAGCGATTTTAACACGCGCTTATGCCCATAAACATGAATATCACCTTGTCTAAAATAAAAAGGCCTAATATCATCTAACCCCATAACATGATCAGCATGTTCATGAGTAAACAAAATACCATCTAATTGTTCACAGCCTGCCCTAAGCATTTGAAACCTAAAATCGGGACCACAATCAATCACATAAGCAAACTCATCCCATTCAACTAAAACTGAAACGCGTAATCTTTTATCTTTGGGATTTTCACTTAAGCAAACTGGGTGCTTACTTCCAATTACCGGAATACCTTGTGATGTACCTGTACCTAAAAATGTTACTTTCAACAGCATTATTGTTTACACAAAAATAGCGTTATTTTTTTGTTTACTATAGTTATTTAATACCTTTGCGTATAACGCATACAACCTATTAATTATATGGATATAACCATTAAAGGAGATAGAGATTTTGATGATATTCCTTCAATAAAATCTAAGGCTCTTCGTATAAATTTAAACGAAAATATTTACGGATCTTTTGCAGAAATTGGAGCCGGTCAAGAAACATGTCGTCAGTTTTTTAGAGCTGGTGGCGCTTCAGGTACTATTGCCAAAGCCATGTCTGCTTATGACAAATCATTTAGTGATGCTATTTATGGTTCAGAAGAAGATGGTAGATATGTAACTCTATCTAGATTGCGTAAAATGCTTACCCATGAAATGAATTTAATGGAGGAGCGAATTACAAGAGACAAAAATCCAGATAAAATATTTTTTACTTATGCTAATACTGTAGCCACAATTGATTTCGCGAAGCAGTTTAAAGGTCATGGTTGGGTAGGAATTAAATATCAAGTTGAAGCGGGACAAGACTATAATGAAATTATTCTTCATCTAAGGTTTAAAGAAACAGATGCTAGATTGCAGCAAGAAACCTTAGGTACATTAGGTACTAATTTAGTTTATGGTGCTTTTTATTTGTATAATGAACCTAAGAAATTATTAAAGCAATTATATGACCACCTTGACAAGGATCAATTAGAGATAGATACTATTAACTTTTCTGGGCCTGTTTTTAAGAATGTAGACAACAGGTTAATGAGTCTGCAACTGGTTAAAAATGGTATGACGGACGCCGTAGTTTTTGGGCCAGATGGAACAAATGTTTTACCAGCAAGAGTTTTCTATAAAAAAAATATTTTAGCATTACGAGGAAGTTTCAGGCCCGTAACCAAGGTAAACATGGCTATGTATGAGAAATCATATGAAATGTTTACAAATGAAAAGAAAGTTGACCCGAATAATACGGTAGTTGTTTTTGAAATCACACTTTCTAACTTAAGAGCAGAAGGTGAAATTGACGAACAAGACTTTATAGATAGAGCTGATTTACTTTGTGCCTTAGGACACTCGGTTATGATTTCCAACTTCCAGGAGTATTATAAAGTTGTAGAGTATTTTTCTAATTACACCAAAGCAAGAATGGGGTTAGCTATGGGTGTTAGTAACCTTGTAGACATTTTTGATGAGAAGTATTATCGTCATATTAGCGGTGGAATTCTAGAGGCATTTGGTAAATTATTCTTTAAAGATTTAAAAGTATACCTATATCCTATGGAAGACGCTAAAACAGGTGAGCTTATTACTAGCGAAAATTTGAAGGTTTATCCACGTATGAAAGAACTTTACAAATTCTTTAAATACAATGGAAAGGTTATAGATATCAAGGACTATGATAAAAGTATAATGGGTATTTTCTCTAGAAAAGCATTAGACATGATTGATAGTGGTGAACCAGGTTGGGAAGATATGTTACCAGAAGGAACCGCAGATTTAATTAAAGATTATCGTTTGTTTGGATACACAAGAAAACCATTAAAGCCTTTATCTATAAAAAGAAGAAATTCTAAAAAATAAAAAAAAACCCTTAAAAAGGGCTTTTTTTTATTTTAAGATTTGATCTGTATGAGCCTTTGTTTTAACCTTAGTAATCACATCTTCAATAATCCCGTTCTCATCAATAATAAAGGTAATTCTATGAATACCATCATAAATTCTCCCCATAAACTTTTTCTCCCCCCAAACCTCATATGCATTAATTACAGATTTATCTTCATCTGCCAATAGCGGGTATGGGAATTTAAATTTATTTCTAAAGTTAGTTTGTCTTTTTTGAGTATCGGCACTAACACCAAGTATATCGTATCCCAATGAAGTAAAACGCTCATAATTATCACTTAAATTACAAGCTTCCAATGTACAGCCTGGCGTATTAGCTTTGGGGTAAAAAAACAGCACAAGTTTTCTTCCTTTATAATCAGTTAATGAAATGGTATTGCCATCTTGATCAACAGATGTAAAATCTGGTGCCTTATCCCCTATTTTTAATGTGGTCATATTTTATAACTTTGTTTCTGCAAAAATACAATCCTATGACTAAACAAGAAAGTGTAATCTTTGTTATTAACACACTTAATAAACTCTATCCTGAAATTCCCATTCCACTTGACCATAAAGATCCGTACACTTTATTAATTGCAGTATTAATGTCTGCTCAAAGCACTGATGTTAGGGTAAATCAAATAACACCTCTTCTCTTTGAAAGAGCTGACAACCCGTACGACATGATTAAGTTAACTGTTGAAGAAATTAGAGAAATAATCAAACCTGTTGGCCTATCGCCAATGAAGAGCAAAGGCATACATGGGTTGTCTGAAATTCTTATTGAAAAGCATAATGGCAAAGTACCCCAAAGTTTTGAAGAATTAGAAGCACTCCCTGCTGTAGGACATAAAACAGCAAGCGTTGTTATGTCTCAAGCTTTTGGTATTCCTGCGTTTCCGGTTGATACTCATATCCATAGATTAATGTACAGGTGGAATTTAAGTAGTGGCAAAAACGTTGTTCAAACCGAAAAAGATGCCAAACGTTTTTTCCCAAAAGAATTATGGAATGATTTACACTTACAAATTATATGGTATGGAAGAGAATACTCGCCAGCAAGAGGCTGGAATTTAGATAAAGATATTATTACCAAGGCCATTGGCAGAAAGTCTGTTATAAAAGATTATATTAAAACAAAAAAGTCCTGACTTTCATCAGGACTAAAAACTAATTTAGAAGCGCTTCAAACTTCAATTTATTACTATGTATAACACTTAAAGCCTTTGAGTAGTTTAGAAGAAAATTTACCGTTTCTTCTTTCGGTTCTAGATTTTTAAAATTTTCAGTAAAATTTTTCTTAGTGTAAAGTTTTGCCATTATATCTATTTAAGGGTTAATCCTAAATATTAACGTAGCAAAAATTACTTTATTGTACTAATTAGTTAAAACTATATTATGCTTATCAATTATCTTACGTAAATTAATAAGAGCATAACGCATTCTACCTAAAGCTGTATTTATACTAACACCCGTTCTTTCAGATATTTCCTTAAAACTCATATCATTATACATGCGCATTAGCAACACTTCTTTCTGATCATTTGGCAGCTCATCAACTAGCCTTCTAACATCATTCTCTACTTGTTCTTTAATAATTGTTTTTTCAGCATTTAATGCAGAATCACTTAAAACAGAAAAAATACTAAATTCACCAGCATTGTCAAATTTTGGCATTCGATTATTTTTTCTAAAGAAATCTATCACTAAATTATGGGCAATACGCATTATCCAAGGTAAAAACTTTCCTTCCTCATTATAAGACCCCGCTTTAAGCGTTCTTATCACTTTAATGAAAGTATCCTGAAAAATATCTTCAGCAATATCTTTATCATAAACTTTTGAATAAATAAAGCTGTATATTTTTTGCTTATGTCTGTAAATTAAGGCTTCTAAAGCAGTTTCATCTCCTTTAATGTAGTTGCTAACTAAAGTAGCGTCAGAAATTGTTTGGTATTGCATAATCATTACTTTTAATGCAAGAAGAGAGGGCTTCTTTGCTTGGGGTTAAAATATTTAAAAGTAATGTTTTGCTATAGGCGAAAGTTAAATTTTAAATTGCTTAATAGCCCAAAGATAAGAACAATCATTCCTAAAAAGCAAAAATTAGACTTCTTTTTTCATTTTTTCATAACTTTCACCGATACTTTTCAGGTTCAAATACTTATAGTATCTTTGCAAGATTATTTCCGCAAAACACCTATGAACACTAATATTTCAGAAGTAAACCCTAAAGAAAATATCATTATTAAAGGTGCTAAACTGCATAATTTAAAAAATATCGATGTTGTAATACCAAGAAATAAATTAGTGGTAATTACTGGATTATCTGGCTCTGGAAAATCCAGTTTGGCTTTTGATACACTTTACGCAGAAGGCCAAAGACGTTATGTGGAAAGCCTATCAAGTTATGCTCGTCAATTTTTGGGAAGACTCAATAAACCCAAAGTAGATTATATAAAAGGTATTGCTCCTGCTATTGCTATTGAACAAAAAGTAAATTCAACAAACCCACGCTCTACAGTAGGAACTACAACTGAAATTTATGATTACTTAAAACTTTTATATGCTAGAATTGGTAAAACATATTCACCAATTTCTGGTGGAGAGGTAAAAAAGGATTCGGTAACCGATGTTTTAAACTATATAAAAACCTACCCTGAGGGAGAAAAACTATTACTCCTTGCCCCTATTCATTTAGAAGAAGGAAGAGCTCTAGAAGACAAATTGAAAGCTTTAAATCAACAAGGTTACGCCAGGATTAAAGTTAATAATAAAGTTGTTAGAATTAATGAAGCAAATGTTTCTCAAAATGACGTCATTCAACTAGTAGTTGATAGAATTATAAAAAAAGATGAGGAAGATTTTTATAACCGATTAGCCGATGCTATTCAAACCGGATTTTTTGAAGGCAAAGGTGAATGCGCTCTAGAAACTTTAAATGATGGTAAGCAACGTGTTTTTAGTAATAAGTTTGAACTAGATAATATTGTTTTTTTAGAACCTAATGTACATCTGTTTAGTTTTAACAATCCGTATGGAGCATGCCCAAAATGTGAGGGATATGGTGATATTATTGGTATAGATGAAGACTTAGTTGTCCCAAACACAGGGCTTTCCGTTTATGAAAATGCCATTTTTCCATGGCGTGGTGAAAGCATGAGTTGGTATAAAAATCAATTGGTTAATAATTCGCATAAATTCAATTTCCCAATACACAAACCATACTTTCAACTTACAAAAGAACAAAGACAGCTTATTTGGGATGGAAATGAACATTTTGAAGGCTTAAACTCTTTTTTTACCGAATTAGAATCTAAAGCATATAAAATTCAAAACAGGGTAATGCTTTCTCGATATCGAGGGAAAACAACTTGTAAAACTTGTAATGGAAAACGTTTACGCGTTGAGGTTAACAATGTTAAAATAGGCGACGCAACTATAACAGACTTAGTTGAAATGCCTCTTAATAAATTGGCAAATTTCTTTAAACAATTAAAGCTAAATGAATATGACGCCCAAATTGCTGACAGACTTCTAAAAGAAATTAAAAGCAGACTCTTATTTTTATCAAATGTCGGGTTAGATTACATTACTTTAAACAGAAGGTCAAACACCCTTTCTGGTGGTGAGAGCCAAAGAATTAACCTAGCAACCTCTTTAGGCAGTAGCCTAGTGGGATCTATGTATATATTAGACGAACCCAGCATTGGGCTTCACCCAAAAGATACCGAACGCTTAATTTCAGTTTTAAAATCGTTAAGAGATTTAGGGAATACTGTTATTGTTGTTGAGCATGATGAAGATATTATGAAAGCAGCTAATAATATTATAGATATTGGTCCTGAGGCAGGAACTTTTGGTGGGCATGTTGTTGCAAATGGAACATTTAAAGACATAGTAAATTCAGACTCGTTAACAGCACAATATTTAAATGAATCTCTGAAAATTGAAGTTCCAAAAACCAGGAGAACTTCAAATTATCAGGTAAATATTATTGGAGCTAGAGAAAATAACCTGAAAAACATTGATGTCACATTCCCATTAAGCATGTTAACGGTTGTAACTGGTGTTTCGGGTAGCGGAAAGAGCACACTTGTTAAAAAAATATTATTCCCAGCACTTCAAAAGCATTTAACTGATTTTAGTGATAGACCTGGGCAATTCACGACTTTAGATGGTAACTTTAGTAATATTAAAACCATTGAGTTTGTTGACCAAAATCCCATAGGAAGATCATCTCGATCAAACCCGGTAACTTATATTAAAGCCTATGACGATATTAGAGCGCTTTACTCTAAACAGAAATTAAGCAAGATTAGAAATTATCAAGCTAAGCATTTTTCTTTCAATGTAGATGGTGGTAGATGTGAAACTTGTAAGGGTGAAGGTGAAGTAACCATTGAAATGCAATTTATGGCTGATGTTCATCTAGAGTGTGAAACTTGTAAAGGAAAACGTTTTAAAAAAGAGGTGTTAGAGGTCTCTTTTGGCAACAAAAACATTGATGATATTTTAAACCTAACTATTGACGACGCTATAACATTTTTTGATGCTCAAGAACAAACCAAGATAAAAAACAAATTAAAACCTTTACAAGATGTTGGATTAGGCTATGTAACACTTGGTCAAAGTTCATCTACACTTTCTGGAGGTGAAGCACAACGTATAAAACTAGCTTCATTTTTAGGCAAAGGAAACAATAAAGATAAAGCGCTTTTTATTTTTGATGAACCTACTACTGGTTTACATTTTCATGATATTCAAAAACTTTTAAAGTCTTTTAATGCCTTAATTGATAATGGGCATTCTATTATTGTTGTGGAGCATAACATTGAACTTATTAAGTGTGCTGATCATATAATTGATTTAGGACCTGAAGGTGGTGAAAATGGAGGTAATTTAGTGGCTACCGGTACTCCTGAAGATATAATTAAGGTAAAAACTTCTGAAACTGGTAAATACTTATCTGAAAAGATTCAATAATAAAGGAGTTGCTTTAAGCAACTCCTTTATTATTGAATCTACATAATTTTAAAATTTATAACCTATCCCAAAAAATAGGTTATTTAAATTTAAGTCGCTAAATTCACTTTCTGTGAGGTCTGTTAAACCAAAATCATAATTTCCAGAAATGTAAATGTCTTCAGATATATCATAAGATAAACCAAGACCAGCACTTAAGTTTAATGATTTAATACCATCATTATCATCTAAAAGGTAACCTAGATTAGGCCCTGCTAAAACTTTAAATTTTTCAGCAAATTCATAGCTTACTTTCAAAGGTGCATAAATTTGATTTAAATCTTCTACAACAACAACACCTAAACCAGGTCTAAATTCAAATTTATCTCCTATTTCAACATCTTCAAGTTGCGCAAGCAAATAAAATCCTGTAGAAGAACCTGTTTCAGAGATAACCAACGAATTTATAGCATTTGAGCTTTTAGATACAGCTTTAGAAACCAATCCAGTAGTTGCAACCACACTTTCAGATGAGTTAAAACTAATATTTTCGTCTGTATTACAAACTCCTCCTTGCATACTTACACAAGAAGTAACCATCAAAGCAATAAACAAAATAGAAATGAGGGAAATTAAATCTTTCATAATTAGTTAGTTTAATGGATTAATATCTATCAATATACTAAATTTCAAGTAGTTATATAAACAAAAACATGATTAATATGATAAAAATCCAAACACAAACAGGACGAAAATTGCAATTGGAATTACAAAAATTAAATAGACAAAAGAGATAATAGAGGTTTTAACTAAACCCATTAACCATTCTAAAAGGTAAAATCGCTTAATTGCTATCAATAAATAAAGCCATGTAGATATAACTATTAAAAAATCAATCCACCCTGGAATATCAATAAAATAATTAGCCAATAGCACTAAACTGAATACAACGAATAAAAATGAAAAATAATAAAAACTAAAAACTAAATGATGAGCGTAATGACCCCTTTTATAAAAAAACAGTTTTAAAATCAACGCAAAAATTGGTAATAAAATGAACAAAGAAATTGGTATAGCATCATAAATTTCTTGAAGTATTTGTCCCCCATTGCGCTTCTTATAAAACTTCAATGATTGCGCATAAATTTTTCGTTGAAACGCACCCGCATCTTCATCCATACCCATAATGTTATATATTTTTTCATTTGGAGCATTCACAGTAATTAATGAATCAATTTTTTTGTTTCTAAATTGACTATTCAAATTCGTATTCGTATTAGTTTTTAATAAAGAATCTATAATTTTTGCTTGCTGATCATCTAAACCTTCTGCTTTTATACCATCAAATACTTTGTTTGCTTCGACCACCAAACTATCTGCAATTATGGAGCCATTAGCACCCTCAGTTAGGGCATTATCAAGGCTTTGAACATTATTTCTAACCACCAATACAGACATTAAAAAGAAGAATATAAAAGATATAAAAAGATACAACTGTGCTGGGTGTAAATAAAGTAAGCGTTTACCATCTATAAATTTTCTAGCTAAATACCCAGGCCTTAATAATAATGGCAAAAAACTCTTTAAAAAACGCGCATCAAAAGAAAAATAATTACTTATTGTATTATAAAACAACAACTTAAACGTAAGTTCATCTTTTGTTTGTTGACCACAATATGGGCAAAACTTATAGTTTATTTTAAATTCTTGTTCACAGTTTTTGCAGGTTTCTTTTAAATCTCCCATTCAATTATTGGTTTTTATAAAATTATGAAAAAGATTCTATAAACATAAAATATAAAATCTTTGATTATCAACTATTTATTTTTTTGGCACGCTGTTTGTAAATGCATAATCGAACCCATAAAATTTACAATTATGAAAAAGTTTATATTTTTATTTACAGCTTTAATCTTTACAGGATTTGCTGTTAACGCAACAACCTTAACTACCAATACAAACAATAATTTAATTACATCTACTTTTATTGGAGGTTATAACAACTCTTTCATTTTTGTAGAAAACGGTATTGAGTTTTCAATTTTCCGTGATGGACAATTCGATTTCAATATTCTTAGAGGTAATTCGCGCTTCGGTGTAAACTTTAATACACGAAACGTTAATATTAGTTTTAACTCTGGTTATGACTACAATGCATATGTTCAATATGATGAGTTTGGAGCAATAATTCAAATAGAGAATACTCCTATTTATTATGACTACTTCGGAAGAATAAGTCAAGTTGGGAATGTAAATATATTTTACAACAACTTTGGTTATGTTAACCGTGTTGGTGGATTATATGTACACTATAACAGACAGAATATATTTTCTCACTGTACTGGGTTTATAAATATTTACAACAGAAACTATGTTTACAGACCATGGCACCGATTTTACAGTGTTCCTGCGTTTAATTACCGTGTAGTTTATAATAGACCATACAGACAATTTTACAATCCTGTTCGTTATATATACAACAAACCATTTTACAATAACAGTAGACCCAGAACAGCAGTTGCTAACAGACGTGGAAATAACATATATAGAAACAGAAAATATGCCACGGTTAATAGAAGTACTAGAAACATTACGAAAGTCAATAGAAATGTTAATCATAGAAGAGATATAGCTAAGGTAAATCGTTCAAAAAAATCAAATCCTTCAAATAGGTATGCTGAAAACAATAGAAACACAAATTCTAATAATAGAGCAACTAGAAACAATTCTAACAATGTAAACCGTAATGCTACTGTTAGCAATAGAAGAAATGCGCAAGCAAACACAAGAAATAACACTAATAGAAATAATGTTGCAAAAACTAGAAGCACTAATACGGTAACAAGACAAAGAACTACAGTTACTAGAAATCCAAATAGTTCAAACAACCGTACATATAATAGAAACAATAGTAATAATAACAGAACAAAAACCGTTACTAGAACTACTAGAACTGTACAAAAAACAAATTCACCTAGAACTACTCAAAGAGTTACAACTAGGTCAAATAACAATAATTCTAGAGCTACTAAAAACACAAGAAGCTCTAGCAACAATAAAAGATCTACAACAACAAGAAGAAGATCATAAGAATTTTGGTTGGTTAGTTGGAAATCCCTGTGATAAGTTTGCCTCAAAGCAGCATCATGGGGTTTTCCCTTTTAGACTACTTCTTTAAATATTTATCTAATGATGCCGAAATATCTTCAGATAGGTTAAACTTATAAACTACAACAAAATAACTAACACAAATTAAAATTGATTTTAACGCAATGCTTATTATTGCGTGAAAAGGAAAGTCCCAAAAGTAAAAAATCAAAGCACTTACTAAAATTAATACTGCTGTTTTTAGGCTATTAAAAGTAAAAGGTAGAACTTTAAAGTACCTATAAACAAAAAACAACTTCACTGAATTATATAAAACTATAGCCGCAAAAGTGCCTAATGCTGCTCCATTAATACCCAAAACTGGAATAAGCACAATATTAAGAACAATCATTAAAACCACCAATATCACTCCAAATGTTAAAATAACCCTGTAATAATCACTATTAAATAAAATAGCATTATTACTACCTAAAACAGAATCATAAAGCTTAGCCAAACTAATTAATATAACCACGTAAATACCAGCACTATATTGCTCATCAATAAGGGTATAAAACTGACTAATATTTGATACAATTATCAAAAAAATAAAACCGCTAACAACAAACAGATTGAGCGAGCTTTTTTTATACAATTCTCCTAATGCTCCAAAATCTCTCTCATTCAAATATTTTGCTGATAAAGGCATTAATATTTGGTGCATTGCCCTTTGTGGAACCACAATAACTGTTGCTATATATACAGCAACATTATAATAAGCAACATTATCTAAATTAACAATTAATTTTCCTAGCATTACTTTATCAACATCTAATAAAATACTAGCAACAGATCCAGCTAAGAGTATTAATGAAGAGTATTTTAAAATACTTGATAGATTACTGAGCTTTTTGAAACTTATTACTGGTAGTTTTAAACTAAAAGCATATATTTTCATTATTAGCATCCTTAGAAGATACATATACACTAATCCAAGCATAAACTGCTCAACATTTAAAAAATCAAAATAGAGCAAAAACAAAAGTAACATAGCCACTACTCTATGAAAAACCTCCTTCATAAAATTACCAAAAACAGTTTTCATCTGAACTTTTGCCCAGGCAAAAAACACTTCAAAATAAGCTAAGGCAATTGCAATAACAATTATATGCCATACGTAATCTTTTATTAATGCGTTTTTTGTTGAGAGAAAGGTACCTATAGACCGATAACCCACATACCCTAAAAAACTAACTGGAATAATTACAGCAAGAGGTAAAAGAATCATTAACGTTAAAAAACTGTTTATAGACACTCTAGTTTTAAATGAAGAGTAAAACTTTACTAAAGTATTATGAACCCCAAATGCCATGATAGGCATCATTACATGTGCCGCCGAAAGCATAACCCCAACCATGCCATAATATTCTCCTGACAAAAATTGTGTGTATAAAAACAATGTATTGATAGCCCCAATTAAAAAACCTGAATAGGTTGAGATTACATTTTTCAATGATTGTGAAGCTACAATACCCATTATAATAATTTAGACAACGATTTTGTTAATTCTTTTCTACTGTACTTCTGCAAACCTATTGGATAAGATTGAAGTAAATTCTTTTTATAAGCTTTATAATGATTCAATATAGTTGTTTTTAACAAATCATAATCATTATAATAAAAGTAGTTACCTGTATTGGTTTCTTTTATAATTTTTTCTACATCTGATGCCTTTGGCCCTAAAGCAATTATTGGTCTATTGGAAACCATATATTCAAAAAGTTTCCCTGGAATAATACACTTTGTTTCTTCAGAATCTATTTCAATCAACAATAACAACTGAGATTTTTTTTGATATACAACTGACTCTTTATGTGAAACATAACCTACTCTATTTACATAAATACTTAAATTATTATTTTCAATTGATTCTATTACCTCATTACTAACAACCCCTACAAAAGTAAGCTGCAAATCAATAGAAAAACCAGATTCTTCCTTTATCAAATCACCTAAAACTCGCCATAAAACCTCAGGGTTTCTCTTTGATAATAAAGAACCTATATGAGCCAAAGAGAATTTTGAATCTAAATCAACTCCTTCAACAGACTCATAATCATACCCATTTGTAATAACTTCAATAGGCTTATTTGTAATTTTTGAAAATTCCTCTTTGGTTACAAAACTTGTAACTAATACTTGATCAGCATTATTTAAAACACTTTTCTCTAAAAACAGATGCTTCTTCCTAGAACGTTTAGATAGTTTTAATTTTTTATGATAACCTATTGTTGTCCATGGATCTCTAAAATCAGAAATCCATTTCACCCCAAATTTTTCTTTGAGCTGCATACCTATAAGATGCAAGCTATGTGGTGGTCCTGTGGTAATTACTGTTTCAATATTATTTTCTGATATGTAAGTAGACAAAAACTTTACAGAAGGTGCCACCCAATTTTTTCTGGCATCAGGAATAAAAAAATTACCTCTAACAAAAAGCATTAAGCGCTCAGCTAAACTCTGATTTTCCTTTTCTGAAATAATTCCTTTACTTATAGTATTAGATTTCTTTTTTGATAAAAACCTAGCAAGTTTATAAGGCTCTTTTATTGGTAGGTTTAAAATAGTGGTATCTTGCGATACTTCACTTTCTAGACTTTCATCTAATAAGGCATAATTCGGGTTTTCTGGTATAAAAACAATGGGCTCAACATCAAAATCAGGCAAGTATTTAACAAATTTAAGCCAACGCTGAACTCCTGGACCTCCTGCCGGAGGCCAATAATATGTTATTATGAGTGCCCTTTTACGCACTTTCTTTTTTGTTTTTCTTAAATTCAAAAAACAACCCCCCGAGTAGAAGCAAACCTAATAATACAGAACTTCCTAGAGCAATACTACTACCCGTTTTTACCACCTTAGGGTCAAAACTAAATTCTATAATATGTTTTCCTTTAGGTATACTCATTCCTCTTAAAGTGTAATTAACTCGTTTATGACTAACTTCTTCTCCATCAATTAGCGTTTTCCAGCCATTACCATAATAAATCTCTGAAAATACTGCAAAACCATCATTTGAGTTATTAGATTCATACTTTAAATAATTAGGAGCAACTTCTTTTAAATCTATAGACGCTAAAGAATCTAATTCAAACTTATCTTGAAAATCAGAAATAGTCATTCTTATATCAATTAAGGCTTGTTTTTTATTATTTAAACTATCTAAAAGCATAATTTCTTCATCAGCTGAAGATACTCCAATTAAATTTTCTACAAACCACGCATTACCATTGGCTTCATCATTGAGGTAAGACACAACACCATTTTCATCATCAGCAATAATGTATTTAGCGTTCAACATATTTAAAACATTGATATTATTCTTGGCAACATAAAAATCAAACACTTCTCTGTATCGCTTTAATTCTGCTGCATTATATCCATTTAATGAGTTATGAAAATATGATGCCTTAGTTCTATTCTGTAATCCTTCATTAGAAATATCAAATACTCTAAAATGTCCTTTATCCTTTAATATTTCTTTATCTGCAGCATTAGCTGTAAAAGGCTTGTTCACCTTAATAGAAGAAACAAAATCATCATTATTAACATAACGCCTGTCAACTCCAACCAAATCAAAAAGAATAAGTGCACCGAATAATACTACAACCCATTTTTCTTTAAGTTTTTCTCTTAAAAACATAAATACGGTGCCAGCCGAAAGCAATACTAAAATTAGTGATCTAAGGGTATCTTGAGTAAAAATAGTTTTTCTATCCTCTTTTACTGCATTAACAAAATCATGACCATAACTTTGAATATAATACCCATCATTTGCACCAGAGAAATCAAATAATGAGGTTTTAAATAGTAAAAATATCAAACTCAAACCACCAGTAATGATTGTTGAATATTTTAAAGCTTTTAACTTATCTTCTTTCTTTTCAAAATCATTAAACAGTCTTACCAATGCAAAAATTGCTAAAACGGGAATACAAAGCTCTAGAATAACTTGAATAGAACTTACAGCTCTAAATTTGTTATACAATGGGATATAATCTATGAAGAAATCCGTTATAAAAGAAAATGGTTCGTTCTTCCCATAAGACAACAACAGAGACAGTACTGAACCTCCTACTAACCACCATTTCAATCTTCCTTTTACTAAAAACAGCGCTAGTACAAACAAGAACAATACTACTGCACCTATATAAGCTGGTGCTTCTACTATAGGTTGATCTCCCCAATAGGTTGGTGATTCTTCTGAACGGAATTTTTTATATGTCTGAGAATCTTTACCTACATGTTCAAAATTTCCGCCTCCCATAAAGCGCGGGATAAATAAATTAAAAGTTTCAACTATACCATAACTAAATTGAGTAATATAATCTCTATCTAAACCAGAGGTAACTTCCTTTGGTGTTCCATCTGCATTAATAGTTAATTCACTCTTCCCTCTTGTGCTTTCCTTCACATATTCTTGGGTTGCTAAAACACCTGAAGCATTAAGCCCAATAGATAATAAAACTGCCAAAATTAAAAACCCAACAGATTTAAAATAATGAGGTAACACCTTCTTCTTAAAAGCATCAATTAAATACGCAACACCTAAAACAATGACTAACAATAACAAATAGTATGTCATTTGAAAATGATTAGAAACTATTTCTAACCCCATAGCTAAAGTAGTTAGCAAAAACCCAGCAATATATCTTTTTTGAAATGTTAGCAGTATACCACTCAAAACTAACGGCATATAAGCAATAGCGTGTGCTTTACTATTGTGACCAACACCCAAAATAATTATTAAATACGTTGAAAAGCCAAAGGCCAAAGCACCAATAGCGGCTAATTTAAAATCAACTCTTAGTACAAGCAATAAAATATAAAAACTAAGTAAATATAGAAACAAATAGTCTGCAGGTCTTGGCAAAAACCGAAGTACTAAGTCTAACTTTTTTATATAATTATGTGGGTATTGCGCTCCCAACTGGTATGTTGGCATGCCACCAAAAGCACTGTTTGTCCAGTAAGTTTCTTCTCCAGTTTTTGTTTTAAAATCCTTTTGTTGCTTAGACATCCCAATATATTGCTTGATGTCATTCTGAAAAATGGCTTTTCCTTGTAAAACTGGGCTAAAATAAGCCAATGAAATAATTGCAAACCCCAATAAAACTAATACATGGGGTAAGATTTTTTTAAATGAAAATTGCATGAAAGTGCTTTAAAATAGATGAATGTGAAATTAATCAATTTCTTCGAAATCTACGTAATCCCCCACGTCTTTATTGGAAGTCTTTCTATTGGGCATTTTATCTATAGTTACTTCCCCTTCTTTTTTTGATTTGGTTTGCTGTTGCTTTTGAAATTGCCCAAACTGATCTCCAAATCTTTGTTCTGCTTTCTTCAAAACAAATCTTGCCAATAAAGGAGAAAATAGGCGTGCAAGAATTTTAATTCCAAAATAAATAAGTAGAATGATTAGTATCATTCTAACAAAACCAGTTACAGATGCATATTGTAGCATAAAACTTCTTTTTAACAAAAATACAATTTCAAGTATTTAAAAAACGTTCAAAAATGATAAAAAAAGTATAAAATATCTATATTTGAGAACACGTTAATATCTAAATCATTACTTGTGTCTTAAATTTTATGCTACTTATAACATAAAAATCTAATTATGAAGCCTTTCAAATCTATACTTATTGGTTTAATATGTTTAATTACGTCAAACACTTACAGTCAATACACAGACGTTATCAATTCCAATAGACCAGGTGTCTCTAGAAGTGCTTTTTCCGTAGGAAAAAATGTTGTTCAGTTTGAAGTTGGACCATACTTTGTTAATGAAAAGCGCACTCCAGCAACTACTTACGAAGTAACGGGTTTGGGAGCAGATTTTGCCGCTAGATATGGCCTGCTTTTTGAAGAATTAGAAATAAACGTTGAAGGAAATTATCAAAACGATAAAAAAACATACTCCTATTTTCCCGGAGCAGAAGACTCAAGAGCAAATTTTAAACATTTAACATTTGGAGTTAAATATTTAATATTTGACCCCTACAAAAATGAAGAAGCTAACAAACCTAACTTGTATAGTTGGAAGGCAAACCATAGCTTTAAATGGAGCTCCTTAATTCCTGCTGTATCAATTTATTTAGGCGCTAATTATGATACTGAAAACAATCCATATACTGCTCCAGGCATTAGTGGGTTTAGCCCTAAAATTATGATAGCAACACAAAATAATTTCGCTGGAGGGTGGGTATTTGTTATGAATTTAATAAGAGACAGAATGGGAACGGACCAATTTGATTTTCAATATGTATTTACTCTTACACACTCTTTTAACCCTAATTGGGTGATTTTTGGAGAAACGCAGGGAATTAAAAGTAAATTTTATGCTGATAACTTGTTTAGAGTTGGTGGAGCTCGTCTTTTTGGAAAGAATTTTCAATTAGATGCAGTAATAACATTCAACACGAAGGACACACCTTCAGTACTTAATGCTAGTATTGGGGCAGCTTATAGGCTAGATTTTCACAGTGACCCTGAGATAAACAATGGCACAAGTGTAATCGAAGAAGGAAAACGAAGAGATAGAAAAAATAACCCAAAATCTAAGAAGAAAAAGAAGAATAAAAAAGAGGAGTCTGACAAAGACACCATAAAAAGACAGAAGAAGAAAGAAATAAATTTTGATGACAACTAACAACCAAAGACATTAAACTAAGTATGATTACACTTAAAGAAGTTAGCTCTAAAAAAGAGTTAAAAGCTTTTGTAAAATTCCCATTCAAACTATATAAAGACTCAAAATATTGGACACCACCCATTATTAGCCAGGAGTTAAAAACGTTTGACAAAAACGAAAACCCCGTCTTTAAAGATGCTGAAGCACGTTTGTTTTTGGCATTCAAAGGAAAAGAATTAGTTGGTAGAATAGCCGCAATTATTAATTGGTTGGAGGTTAAAAATCAAGACCAAAAAAAAATGAGGTTTGGCTGGTTTGATTTTATTGATGATTTAGAGGTTTCCCAGACGCTACTGGATAAAGTTGAAGAGATAGGTAAGGTTAATAACCTGGAATACACTGAAGGACCTGTAGGATTTTCAAATTTAGATAAAGTTGGAGTTGTAACCGAAGGGTATGATACCATTACTCCAATGATAACTTGGTATAATCATCCATATTATATTAAACATTATGAAGCTGCAGACTACCATATAGAAAAGGCCTATTGCGAAAGTAAATTCCCTTTTGAAAATGTTAAACCAGAATTCTTTTATAAGGCCCAAGAACTTATTAAGAGACGCTACAGCCTTACTGCACTTAAATTCACCAAAACAGAGGAGGTTATGCCATATGTTGACAAAATGTTCGATTTGTTTAACAAAAGTTATGCTTCTCTATCTTCATTTGTTGAAATAACTGACATTCAAAAAGAGTATTTCAAAAAAAAGTTTATAAGTTTTGTAAACCCAGAATATATTAAATTTGTGATTGACAAAGACAATGAATTAGTAGGGTTTGCAATTGTAATGCCTGGATTTGCAAAGGCTTTACAAAAAGCAAAGGGCAAATTATTCCCAGTTGGTTTTTCGCATATTTTAAGGGCCAAAAAAAACAGTAAAGATGTCATTTTTTATCTTATAGGAATTCACCCAGATTATCAAAACAAAGGGGTTCATGCAGTTATTTTTAATGAGTATTACAACACTTTCACTGAAAAAGGCATAGAAACTTGTTATAGAACACCAGAGTTAGAAGACAACGTTGCTATTCACAAAATCTGGAAACACTTTGATCCTATTGTATATAGGCGAAGAAAGACTTACAGAAAAGAATTAGTATAAAAAAGTCCGATTATAAAAAAATCGGACTTTTAAATTTTATATTTCCTGAACAACCTATTCACCCATTGCAGCCATAACTGCCGCAGACAAACGCTTATAAGTGCCATTTTGAAGTCTCTCTCTAATACTTTCAAATGCAGCAAGAGTTTCATTTACATCATCCAACGTGTGCGTTGCAGTTGGTATTAAACGCAATAAAATAAGTCCTTTAGGAATAACAGGGTATACCACTATTGAACAAAAGATTCCATAGTTTTCACGTAAATCTTTTACTAATGCCATAGCTTCAGGGATACTACCTTTTAAATAAACTGGTGTCACACAGCTTTGTGTAGTACCAATGTCAAACCCTCTTTCTTTTAATCCAGTTTGCAGAGCATTAACATTTTCCCATAACTTATTTTTAAGCTCAGGCATAGTTTTAAGCATTTCTAAACGCTTTAATGCACCAACTACTAATTGCATTTGTAGTGATTTAGCAAACATTTGAGAACGTAAATTATACTTTAAATAATCTATTATTTCTTGATCACCTGCAATAAAAGCACCTGTACTAGCTAAAGATTTAGCAAAAGTTGCAAAGTACACATCTATATCATCTTGAACCCCTTGCTCTTCACCAGCTCCTGCTCCCGTAGCTCCTAAGGTACCAAAACCATGAGCATCATCAACAAATAATCTGAAATTGAATTTTTTCTTTAATGCAGCAATTTCTTTTAAGCGCCCCTGCTCTCCTCTCATACCAAAAACACCTTCAGAGATAACTAAAATACCTCCTCCTGTTTGTTCTGCCATTTTCGTTGCACGCTCTAAATTCTTTTCTAAACTTTTAACATCATTATGCTTATACGTAAAACGTTTACCCATATGTAAACGAACACCATCAATAATACAAGCATGTGCATCAACATCATAAACAATAATATCATCTTTAGCTACAAGAGCATCAATGGTAGACACCATGCCTTGGTAACCAAAATTTAAAAGGTAAGCCGCTTCTTTATTAACAAAAGAAGCCAATTCATCTTGAAGCTTTTCATGCAAATCTGTATGACCAGACATCATTCTAGCTCCCATAGGGTAAGCAGAACCATACTGAGCAGCGGCTTCAGCATCAACTTTTCTCACCTCTGGATGATTTGCTAATCCTAAATAATCATTAATACTCCAAGTAATAACTTCCTTTCCTTGAAATTTCATTCTATTTGAAATTTCCCCCTCTAATTTAGGAAATACAAAATAACCTTCTGCCTGAGATGCCCATTTTCCTAATGGCCCCTTATCTTTATAAATTTTTTCAAATAAATCTTTCATTTATTACAAGTCTTACGCTATTAAATTTAAGATGAAACTAAATAAGGAAGTGCATTAATAAATTAGCCAAATAATGAATTATTTAGACAGAATTCTTAAAAAGATAGTCCTTAGTTAGTACTGCAAAATTAATTATTTAAATGATTTGAACATAATTTTTAGTGGTCAATTATTAAAAATAAAAAAAGAGATTAAATTTTGTTATCAACAAAAACTAATCTCTTCCTTTTAATTAACAGTATTTCTATTTTATGTATTGAACTTTTTCTGCTGATTCTTCATGAATACTATCGAAAAAGCCTTGATCATTCATCCATTTATCACTGTAAACTTTACTCATATACCTAGAACCATGATCTGGAAATAAGACAATTACCTTATCTCCTTTTTTAAATTCTCCCGCTTCATCTAACTGTTTTAACGCTTGAACTGCCGCCCCTGAGGTATACCCTACAAACATACCTTCAGTTTTTGCAATTTGTCTAGCTGTATGCGCACTATCCTCATCAGTAACCTTTATAAATTCATCAATTACATCAAAATCTGTCGCAGCAGGAATTAAATTTTTCCCTAAACCTTCTATTCTATAAGGGTATATTTCCTTTTCGTCAAACTCTCTGGTTTCGTGATATTTTTTTATAACCGAACCAAATGCATCAACTCCAATAACTTTAATATTTGGATTTTGCTCTTTTAAGTATTTAGCAGTTCCAGATATTGTTCCACCCGTACCACTACAAGCCACTAAATGGGTTAATTTACCTTCAGTTTGATTCCATATTTCTGGACCAGTTGTATGATAATGAGCATCAATATTAAGTTGATTAAAGTACTGATTTATATATACAGAACCTTTTCGTTCTGCATGTAGACGTTTAGCAACTTCGTAATAAGACCTAGGATCATCAGCACTTACATGAGCAGGACACACAAAAACCTTAGCCCCCATAGTTTTAAGCATATCTATTTTATCAGGTGATGACTTGGAGCTAACAGCTAAAACGCAATTGTATCCTTTTATAATACTAACCATTGCTAAACTAAACCCAGTATTACCTGAGGTAGTTTCAATAATAGTATCTCCTGGTCTTAAAATGCCTTTTTTTTCGGCTTGTTCTATAATATGAAGTGCAATTCTATCTTTTGAAGATTGTCCTGGATTAAAGGATTCTATTTTCGCAAAAAAATCACCTTTAAATTTTGAGGTTATTTTGTTTAGCTTAACAAGCGGTGTATTGCCTATTAAATCTAATAAACTATTATAAACCTTATTTTCTTGTTTCATTAAATGAATTTTATAAGTCTCATACCTATTATAAAAATGTGACTTAAAACCTGACAAAAATAAGATATTTTTTTTTATTATGCGCTAATACCTTCTAAATCTAGCAAAAATACATATTCAAGAGCAATTTCTTTTAAACTCTCAAATCTTCCAGAGGCACCGCCATGACCAGAATCCATATCAGTATATAACAATAACCTGTTTGAATCTGTTTTAAGTTCCCTTAATTTAGCCACCCATTTAGCAGGTTCCCAATACTGCACTTGTGAATCATGTAAACCAGTTGTAACCAACATATGAGGATATTTTTTATCTTCAACATTGTCATAAGGTGAATATGATTTCATGTAATCATAATACTCTTTTTTGTTAGGGTTGCCCCATTCATCATATTCACCAGTAGTTAAAGGTATGGTATCATCTAGCATAGTAGTAACAACATCAACAAAAGGAACAGCTGCCAAAATTCCGTTATAAAGTTCAGGATTCATATTTATTATAGCACCCATAAGTAAGCCACCAGCAGACCCTCCATATGCGTATAAATGCTTATTTGAAGTATACTTTTCCTCTATCAAAAATTTGGAACAATCAATAAAATCTGTAAATGTGTTCTTCTTGCTCAACAACTTGCCTGATTCATACCAATTTCTTCCTAAATACTCGCTACCTCTAATATGAGCAATAGCGTATATAAATCCTCGATCTAATAAACTTAATCTAATTGCTGAAAATGAAGGGTCTGTAGTTGAGCCATATGAACCATAAGCATATTGCAACAATGGATTAGAACCGTTTAGTTTTACTCCTTTTCTATAAACTAATGAAATTGGCACTTTAACACCATCTCTTGCAGTAGCCCAGACACGAGTTGATTTGTAATTGTCTTTATTGAATTTACCTCCTAAAACCTCTTGTTCTTTTTTCACCTCACGCTGTTTAGTTTCAAAATTATAATCAATTACAGAGTTAGGTGTTATTAATGAATTATATATATATCGTAAAGTATTACTATTAAAATCTGGATTATTACCTATATAAATGGTATAGGTTTCTGAAGGGATTGATAAATAATAATCTACGTTTCCATCCCAACTAATAATTCTAAGTCTATTTAATCCATTTTCACGCTCATTAACAACCAAATAATCTTTAAACAATTCAATATCTTCAAGTAAAACATCTTCTCGATGCGGAATAACTTCTTCCCAATTATCAATAGAGGTTTCATACTCATTAGTCTTCAATAATTTGAAGTTAGTAGCTCCATTGGCATTTGTTACAACATAAAAGCAACCATTATAGTGAGCTATATTATATTCTAAGTTTGATTGGCGTTTCTGGAACAATCTAAATTCACCTCTAGGGTTATCTGATTTTAGTACTCGATATTCTGTTGACAATGTACTTGAAGACCCAATAATTACGTATTTTCTTGATTTAGATTTATAAACAAAAGTATGGTATGCTTCATCTTTTTCATGAAAAACCAAATCATCATCATTTATTTCAGAACCTAATTTATGTCTATAAACTTTATGAGATCGCAGCGTGACCTTATCCTTCATAGCATAAAATAAAGTTTCGTTATCATTAGCCCAGGTAATACTACCTGTTGTATTAATTATTTTATCATCTAAAATCTCACCTGTCTCTAAGTTTTTAACCTGAATAGTAAATTGACGCCTACTAACTATATCTGTAGAAAAAGCTGCCAATTTATTATCAGTACTTATGGCTATACCTCCTAATTTGAAATAATTATGATTTTTAGCCATCTCATTACAATCAAACAACACTTCTTCTTTTGCATCTAAGGATTCCTTTTTTCTAGTATAAATAGGATAATCCTTTCCTTTTTCAAACTTAGTAAAATACCAATACCCATTTAACTTATAGGGCACCGATGTATCTTCTTCCTTTATTCTAGATTTCATCTCTTCAAACAGGTCATTTTGAAAAGACTCAGTATGATTCATAACCTGTTTAGTATATTTGTTTTCAGCTTTTAAATAATTAATAACCTCAGGATTTTCTCTATCATTCAACCAATAATAGTTATCAATTCTTACATCATCGTGAATACTTAACTCTTTAGGCTTTTTGTGGGCAACAGGTGCTTCTATTTTATCTACCAATTTAAATGTATTTAATTCTTTAAATTTTAGTCTTCAAATTAATGGTCAAAAATATAAAAATTAAATAATTTTGTATTTACAAAAAACACTTAAGATAATGTTTGGAGATATGATGAATATGATGGGTAAACTTAAAGAAACCCAGAAAAAAGTTGAGGAAACAAAAAAACGTTTAAATACTGTTTTAATTGATGAGCATAGTTCTGATAAAAAAATCAGCATAACTATTACCGCCAATAGAGAAATTAAATCTATTGCTATTAATGATGAATTACTTGAAGACAAGGAACAGCTTGAGGATTACTTGGTGCTAACTTTAAACAGAGCAATTGAAAAAGCCACTAAAATAAATGAAGCTGAATTAGCTTCAGCTGCAAAAGAAGGATTACCTAATATTCCGGGTATGGATATGTTTAAGTAGTATGTTACTTGTTAATGAAATCTGTTTCTTTTAAAATTTGCAACAATTTTTTGTGCATTTTATTAGTATAACCTAAATGAGTAACCATTCTTAACTTGTTGCTTCCCATACCAATAATAAGAACGTCTTTCTCTTTTAGTTTTTGAATAAAAACATTTTCATTTACACCGTTATTCAAATCAAAAATCACAATATTAGTTTCAATTGGCTGAACAGTTTTAACGATTGAAAGTTGAGATAAAGTATACCCTATTTCTTTAGCTTTATGATGGTCTTCAGCTAATCGCTCAATATTATTATCTAAACCATAAAGTCCTGCCGCAGCTAAATAGCCTGCCTGACGCATATTGCCACCAAAAACTTTTCTTATTCTTATAGCCTTTTGCATGATGTCTTCATCTCCAACAAGCACCGACCCAACTGGACATCCCAAACCTTTACTTAAACAAACTGATATGGTATCAAAAATTTCACCATATTGTTTTGTAGTTTCTCCTGTGACAACCAATGCATTCCATAATCTTGCACCGTCTAAGTGATAGCCCAAATTGTTGACTTCACAAACCTTTCTAATCTTATTTAACTCATTAAAATCCCAACAAGCCCCACCGCCCTTATTGGTAGTGTTTTCTAAAGCAACTGCACTTGATGGTGCGTACCAATAATCAGAAGGATTTATAGCTTCCTCAACTTGTTTAGCGGTAAACATTCCTCTTTCACCGTCTAATAATTTACAAGAAACACCGCTATTAAATGCTACACCTCCAGATTCGTAATTGTAAATATGCGCGTATTTATCGCAAATAACTTGTTCACCTTGGTTAGTATGTAACTTTAAAGCTGTTTGGTTTGCCATAGTTCCACTAGGAAAAAATAATGCCCTCGATTTTCCAAACATTTCTGCAACACGTTGCTCTAATTCTTTTACTGTAGGGTCTTCTCCAAAGACATCATCACCAACTTTGGCTCGCATCATAGCGTCTAGCATTTTTGCAGAAGGTTTTGTAACAGTATCGCTTCTTAGGTCTATTTTCATTTCGAAAAAATTAATGCTTAAAGCTAAAAAAATATCCGAAGTTATTTTTGCAAATCACTATTAATTCTATTTTTGTTTAAAACAAATTATTCTATGATAACATCAGATCAAATTAAAGATCTTAAAATCCGCCTAGACAAACTTAGGCACTATCTTTGACGTAGATAGAAAACTTATTGAAATACAAAACGAAGAAGAAAAAACCTTCGACCCCAACTTTTGGGATGACCCTAAAAAAGCCGAAGTTATAATGAAATCACTCAGAGTTAAAAAAAAATGGGTGGAAGATTATAACACATTGAAATCTCAAATAGAAGATATAGAAGTACTTTACGAATTTTATAAAGAGGGTGATGCAGAAGCCGAGGATGTTGTAAAACAGTACGATATAACTTCTACCTTTTTAGAAGATACCGAATTTAAAAATATGCTTTCAGAGGAAGGTGATAGCCTTAGTGCAGTACTTCAAATTACAGCAGGTGCTGGTGGTACAGAAAGCTGTGATTGGGCAAGTATGCTGATGCGAATGTATTTAATGTATGCTGAAAAAGGAGGTTATAAAGTAAAAGAATTAAACTATCAAGAAGGGGATGTAGCTGGTATTAAAACAGTTACAATAGAAATTGAGGGCGACTTTGCCTTTGGTTGGTTAAAAGGTGAAAATGGAGTTCATAGATTGGTAAGAATTTCTCCTTTTGACAGCAATGCCAAAAGACACACAAGTTTTGCTTCGGTTTATGTTTACCCCCTTGTTGATGATTCTATTGAAATTGAAATTAACCCGGCAGATATTGAAATTACAACAGCCAGATCTAGTGGTGCTGGAGGACAAAATGTAAATAAGGTTGAAACCAAAGTTCAATTATTACATAAACCAACAGGTATTCAAATTCAATGTTCTGAAACACGTTCTCAGCATGACAATAGAGACAGGGCAATGCAAATGTTACGTTCACAATTATATGAGATTGAACTTGAAAAACAACGTGCTCAAAGAGATGATATTGAAGCTAGTAAAATGAAAATTGAATGGGGTAGCCAAATTAGAAACTACGTTTTGCACCCTTATAAATTAGTGAAAGACGTAAGAACATCACATGAAACAGGTAACGTAGACGCTGTACTGAATGGAGAAATAAACAGCTTTTTAAAATCCTATTTAATGACCATGGGGCAAAAACAAGAAGACACGGAACAATTATAATATGAGCAAAATAGATACTTTTATTTTCGACCTTGGAGGGGTTTTAATAGACTGGCAACCAGAATTTGTTTATTTAGATGAATTTAAAGGAGACAGAGAAAAAATGCAATGGTTTTTTGATAATATCTGTACCAGTGACTGGAATGAAAATCAAGATGCTGGATACCCTATGGCCAAAGCCACAGAAGAACGTGTTGCTCTATTCCCTGAACATGAAAGCCTAATTAGAATGTTCTACGGAAGATGGGTAGAAATGTTAGGTGACGAAATTTCTGGAACCGTTGATATTTTAAAAAAACTGATAGATTCAAAAGAGTACAAAGTAGTTGCATTAACCAATTGGAGTGCCGAAACCTTCCCTATTGCTTTAGATAAGTTTGAGTTTTTACATTGGTTTGAAGGCATTATAGTTTCAGGAGAAGAAAAAACAAGAAAACCTTTTGATGAGATTTATCATTTAACCTTAAACAGGTTCAATATAAAAGCTAAAAACGCCATATTTATTGACGACAACGCTAGAAATATTGAAGCAGCAAATAACTTAGGAATTAACGGTATTAGGTTTAATAATCCGGAACAATTAATTGAAGATTTAAAAACACACAATATCCATTTATAATGATTAAAATATATCACAACAATCGCTGTAGCAAATCGCGTTTAGGTTTAGCAGCTTTAGAAGAAGCTGGTAAAGATTTTGAAATTATAAAATATTTAGAAAATATTCCTTCAAAAGAAGAATTACAAGAAATTATTAATCTTTTGGGAATAAAACCTATTGAGCTTATTAGAAAAAACGAAGCCATTTGGAAGCAAAACTATAAAGGAAAGGATTTAAGTGAATCTGAAATTATAACTGCTATGATAGAAAACCCTAAATTAATTGAAAGACCAATTGTTATAAATGGTGACAGAGCAGTTATTGGAAGACCTACCGAAAAAATATTTGATATTATTTCGTAAACTTTATTGCTTTATCTTATCTCAAATTCATAATACCTCATAGACGTTATTTTTGTAATTATGAGTTTTTTAACATTTATAAATTCTATTAACAGAACTTTAACCATTTCCCACTAAACCTTAGGTTACTTTTGCGGTCTATTACATTAAAGCTATTTAATGAAAACACTCCTAACAACCTATTTTATTGTAATTACGTCCGTATTTACAGCAACTGCACAACCTCAATCTAAAGAAAACTCTAAAACAGATTTTTCTGTAGAAAAAGAAGTTTCAATAACAGGAAAAGTTATTGATAAAGAAACCAAAGACCCACTTGAATATGCCACAATTTCTTTTTACAGTAAAAAAGAAGCAAAAATAATTACTGGCGGCATAACTGATATCGAAGGTAATTTCAGCATACCCGTTCCACAAGGGGTTTATGATATTTCGATTGAATATATATCATTTAAAACACTAAAATTCTATGACAAAAAGTTATTGAAGGCAGAAAATTTAGGTGTTTTTGAATTAGAAATTGATGTAGAGTCTTTAGGTGAAGTAGAAATTATTGCCGAACGAACTACTGTTGAATTAAAACTCGACAAAAAAATATATAATGTTGGTAAAGACTTAACGGTAAGAGGTGGTACTGTAAGTGATGTTTTAGATAATGTTCCTTCTGTTTCGGTAGATGTTGAAGGTAATGTAGCCTTACGAGGTAACGATAATGTTAGAATTTTAATTAACGGTAAACCATCTGGGTTAGTAGGTCTAAACTCTACTGATGCTTTAAGGCAACTGCCAGCAGAGGCCATTGAAAAGGTTGAAATTATCACCTCTCCATCAGCACGTTATGACGCCGAAGGTACTGCTGGAATATTAAATATTATCCTAAGAAGAAGTAAACTACAAGGGTTAAATGGTGCTATTACTACAAATGTAGGCTACCCCACTTCTGCAGGTATTTCTGGAAATATAAATTATAGAACTGGTGATATAAATATTTTTAACACTTCGGGATATAGCTATAGGGAATCACCGGGAAACGCTCTAACGAAAACTCAATACTACAATGAATTTTTTGATGATGATTTGATGATTGATGTTGATGACCCAGATACATTTTTAAATGAAAAACGAAATTTTGAAAGAGAAAGAAAAGGTTTTACAACAAATACGGGATTAGAGTGGTATATTAATGAGAGTACCTCTTTAACCACATCAATAGTTTATAGAGACAGTGATAACACTTCAAATGCTAGAAATTTAATAACAGAAGTTGATTTAAACAACAATCTATTAAATACTTCCAACCGTATAGAACCGGAATTAGAAGATGATAAAACCATTCAGTATTCAGTTAATTTTGACAAACAATTTAATGGAAATAGTGAGCATAAATTAACTTTTGATTTTCAATACGAAGATGCTAAAGAATCAGAAAAAGCAATAATTAATGAAAACGGTGAGGATACGGAAAGTGTGGCTACCATTGAAAAACAAAATGAAATACTTTTGCAAACAGATTATGTTAAGCCTATAGGAGAACATAGCCAATTTGAATTAGGTTATAGAGGTAATTTTAATGAATTGAATACGGATTATACTCTCGAGTTTAATGAAAATGGTGTTTTTGTTTTAGATACAGGTGTTAGTAATAACCTCATATATAGAGAATATGTTAATGCGGCTTACACCCAGTTTGGGAGTAAAATAAGGGAGAAATTCTCATTTCTTTTAGGGTTACGGATGGAAGATACTAGAATTACCATTGAGCAAATAACTAGTAATGATTTTGAACGAAAAACTTATACACGATTTTTTCCAACTATTAATTTAGCATATGAAATTTCTGAGGATCAAAGTTTTACCTTGGGCTACAACAGAAGAATTAGACGTCCCCGTTCAAGGTACATAAACCCTTTTCCATCAAGAAGTAGTGCCACAAACCTTTTTCAAGGTAACCCAGATATAAACCCAAGCTATTCAAGTTCAATAGATTTGGGTTATCTTAATAGTTTAGGAAATTTAACCTTAAACTCATCAATATATTATAGTCATTCAACTGATGTCTTTACATTTATTTCTGAAGCTACCGGTGATGTAGTAGACGTAAATGGAACAGCAGTCCCTGTAATCAGAAGAACTCCAATTAATTTAGCTACCAATGATAGAATAGGTTTTGAATTTACTTTAACCTATAGACCTACTAAAAAATGGAATTTAAACGGTAATTTTAATTTATTTGATTCTAAAACCAAGGGAGATTACAATGGGATTAGTTATGATGCTGATAATTTAAGTTGGTTTATCCGGTTAAATAATAAATATACATTACCTGGAGACGTTGATTGGCAAACAAGGCTTTTTTATATGGGACCAAGTGAAGATGCTCAAAACTTACGTAAGGGAATGTTTTCAACCGACTTAGCTTTTAGCAAAGATGTATTTAATAACAAAGGTTCTTTAGCTTTTTCAATAAGCGACTTATTTAATAGCAGAAAACGAGTTATGGAATCTACTACAGAATCTTTTAAAAGTGATGCCGAATTTCAGCGAAGAGAACGTAGTTTTAACCTATCTTATACTCACAGGTTTAATCAAAAACATGAACCTAAAAAAGATAGGCGCAATGGTAGTGGTGGCAATGGAGATGATTTTGGTGGTTTTGAAGGTTAAAAAAGGATATTTTTAAAATAAAAAAGGAAGCTAATAATAGCTTCCTTTTTTATTTTTCTATAATATGATAGTTTATTGACGTTTTGCTTTTTTAGCCTCTTTTATTTCTTTCATTCTTTCAATAAATGCACCACCAATCCAATAAGGTATTACAAAAGTTAATAAAAAAATCATTAACCAAAATCCGATTGTTAAAATGGTTAAAAATGCTAAAAATCCTAAATATTGATCAAAATCGAACATAACTGTAAGTATCATTTAAAAATCTTTTGCAAAGATAATGCAAAGCTCTTTGTTATACAATATGATTTTGAATTTTATTAACAGAGTTTTTCACTATTCGCAATTCATATATTTATGCGCTAAAAACTGGCAAAATTCATAGAGGGTAACACTGAAAAAAAGTAACTTTGTATATTATTATTAATAATTAAGACAATGAGTTTCAGAATTGAAAAGGATACTATGGGCGAGGTTAAAGTCCCAGCCGATAAGCTTTGGGGAGCCCAAACAGAAAGATCAAGAAATAACTTTAAAATTGGTCCAGCTGCATCAATGCCATTAGAAGTAGTTTATGGATTTGCTTACTTAAAAAAAGCGGCAGCTTATACTAACTGTGATTTAGGAGTTTTACCTATTGAAAAAAGAGATTTAATCGCTCAAGTCTGTGATGAAATTTTAGAAGGAAAACATGATGATCAATTTCCTCTAGTAATTTGGCAAACAGGTTCAGGCACACAAAGTAACATGAATGTTAATGAAGTAGTTGCTAATAGAGCTCATCAAATAGCTGGTAAAATAATAGGTGAAGGTGAAAAGACTATTCAGCCTAATGATGATGTAAACAAGTCTCAATCATCAAATGATACCTTTCCTACTGGAATGCATATTGCTTCATATAAGAAAATAGTTGAAACTACCATTCCAGGAGTTAGGCAACTTAGAGATACTTTAAAAGAAAAATCCAAAGCCTTTAAAGATGTAGTTAAAATTGGTAGAACACATTTAATGGATGCTACTCCGTTAACCTTGGGTCAGGAAATTTCTGGGTATGTGGCTCAGCTAGATTACGGAATTAAAGCGTTAGAAAACACATTGCCTCACTTAAGTGAATTGGCATTGGGAGGGACTGCTGTAGGTACAGGTTTGAATACTCCTAAAGGGTATGACAAGAGAGTAGCTGAGTTTATTGCAGAATTTACAGGATTACCATTTGTTACTGCACCAAATAAATTTGAAGCTTTGGCTGCTCATGATGCAATGGTTGAAACTCATGGAGCATTAAAACAATTGGCTGTTTCCTTAAACAAAATTGCCAATGATATTAGAATGATGGCCTCTGGACCAAGAAGCGGAATTGGTGAAATTATTATTCCGGCCAACGAACCAGGTAGTTCTATTATGCCAGGAAAAGTAAACCCTACTCAATGTGAAGCCATGACTATGGTTTGTGCACAGGTTATTGGAAATGATGTTACTGTTTCCGTAGGTGGTACTCAGGGTCATTATGAATTAAATGTATTTAAACCTGTTATGGCCGCTAACGTTTTACAATCTGCTCAATTAATTGGTGATGCCTGTGTAAGTTTTGATTTAAATTGTGCTGTTGGCATTGAGCCTAATCATGCAGTTATAAAGGAGTTACTAAATAATTCATTAATGTTAGTAACAGCTCTAAACACCAAAATAGGATATTACAAGGCGGCCGAAATTGCCAATACCGCTCATAAAAATGGTACTACACTAAAAGAAGAAGCCATTAACTTAGGCTATGTAACTGCCAAAGATTATGATGCTTGGGTTAAACCAGAAGACATGGTTGGGAGTTTAAAATAAGTAGTGTAAATAAATTAGAATTAGGTATAAAAAAAACAGGTATTAATTTTACCTGTTTTTTTTTGGTTGGTTAGCTATCAATCCTTTGTAATTTACATTTGCAAAAGGAAATCAATTCAAATATATTATTTAAGAACTTACCAGAGATTAACAAATGTTAATTTGAATCGATTTTTTTTCTAATTCTACTTAATTGTACAGCAGTAATCCCTAAGTATGATGCAATGTGATATTGAGGAATTATTGAATCTACTTCAGGCAATTCTTCCTTTAATGCCAGGTACCTTTGCGTAGCATTAAGAGACATTAACTCAACAAGTCTCTTCTCATAACTCATATAAGCAAATTCTAAAACCTTTGAATGTAAAGTGTTTAGCTTTTGATTTTTTTTACATATTTCCATAAAACTTTTATAGTCTACTTCGTAAAGTTTACATTCAGTCATTGCCTCAAAAGCAAACATTGATGGCTTATTTGTTACCAAACCTGTAAGGGAGGCAAAAAAACCAACTGGGAAATAAAATGTTTTATTAAACTCTTTTCCTGACTCTGTTGTTAAATAACATCTTACAACACCAGAAACTAACATATATATTTTTGTAGGTATCTCTCCTAACCTAACGAGATGTGTTCCAGAATCGACTTTTTTATATTGTGTTATTTTAACAATCTCATGAAAAGTTTCCTCGGAAATATTAACAAATTTGCTTAGGTATTCAAAATTGCGATGCATTAATTAATATGCGTTAGGGGTTATTATTGGTCATGACAAAATAATATCTTTAAAATTTGTTTATCCAATTATTCTATAATTGGCAAATAAACTTGTTTAGCTGTAAAATTTTAAACAAAAAAAGCCTCAAGAAGTTCTTGAGGCTTAAAATAAAGTGTTATTTATAATTTATTTCAATGTAAATTCAGAAGTTGAAACTAAATCTTTTTCATTAAAAACGTTTACCACATAACGTCCTTTTTCAAATTTTTCTTGTCCTCTGGCATCTACAAACTCACAAACATTTAAGTTAGCATTTTCATAGTTAAATTTACTAATAATACTGTAGTTTAAAGTTTTATCCTCAAATATTACTTGTTCATTTAAGCCTAGAGTATTGTTTTTTGGATCAATTACTTGCACGTATAACTCTTGGTCTCCCGCTTGAACCAAATTATTCTTTGCAACTATAAAACAAACTCTAATTTTATCTGCTCTAGTTGCTCTATCAGTAGGAATCAATTTACCTGATGTTCTTTCAATTACACCAAAACCTTTTAGCTCAGCAGTTCCTAATATAGATGCATTTTCTACAACCTCTGCCAAAGCTGTATTTTGAACTAATAAAGAATCAGTAAATAAAGTACGTTCTTCCAATTGCACTCTCGTACTATCTAAAGATGTTGCTAAATAAGAGTTTTCTACTCTTAAAGAATCGTTTTGAGCTAGCAATACATCCATTTCTTTTTGAAGCGAAAGGTATTTTTTCTTGTATCTCCATAAACTTTTCACATTAGTTTCAGAAATTTTTAAAGAATCCATTAAACCCTGAATTCTATCTCTTGCTTCAATTAAACTTTTATTAGCTACTTCATTTTCACCAATAGCTTCATCATATTGTTTAGCCATGGCATCTAAATCATTCATAACCAATTGCTTTTCTTGAGTCAGCTCATTTTGAACCTCTTTACTTGTACTATAAAGATTCATTGAATAAAATCCAACTGCTAAAAATAAAGCTACCGCAATTCCTAACGCTACTTTAAGTCCCTTACTGTTTTTGTTTCCTTCCATAATTACTAGTTTTAATCGTAAACTCTCGTTTACTTACTTTTTTTACTTTAATTTTTTTAATGTTATATATAAATATTGATGTATTTTTATTCAAATTAACTACCCTAATGAACAAAGTCATTTTACTTAACAATTCAACCAAAAATAAGCTTATAAATAAACGTTTAGGTGAATCTAAATTTGGGCAACATGTTAAATTAATAACCAATATTTCTAACATATACGAGGAACTAAAAGTTTTAGATGTTTCCTATGTGATTTTTGGAATACCAGAAGACTTAGGTGTATTTGCTAACCATGGAAAAGTTGGAACAGCTGGAGCTTGGGAAGCTACTCTAAAAGCTTTATTAAATATTCAAAGTAATAAATTCATCAAAGCAAAAGAAGTTTTAATACTGGGACATTTAGATTTTAGTAAAGAAATAGATGAAATTTCAAATTTAAACCTTGCAAAAAAACGGGATTTAAAAAAAGTTAGGGATTTAGTTGCAACTATTGATACGTACGTAACACATTTAGTGCATCAAATTATTGCTGCAGGTAAAAAACCTATTATTATTGGTGGAGGCCATAACAATGCTTATGGTAATATTAAGGGTACTTCATTGGCTTTAAACACACCAATAAATGCGGTTAATTTTGATGCACATTCTGATTTTAGGCCTGAAGAAGGTCGCCATAGTGGTAATGGATTTAGTTACGCTTTCGCGGAAGGGTTTCTGGGCAAATATTTTGTTTTTGGTTTACATGAAAACTATATTTCAGATAAAACGTTAACTACACTTAATAAAGTAAAAGCAGTGAAATATAATACTTTTGAGAGTTTAGAAATACGAAAAGATTTAAAATTTAATTCTGAAATGGAACGTGCTTTAAAGCATATTTCTAAAGATTCTTTTGGTATTGAAATAGATTGTGACGCTATTGAAAATATTTCAAGTAGCGCTATGACACCCAGCGGATTCAGTGTTAATAAAACAAGAAGGTTTATAAACTATTTTGGTCATCATGAAAATGCTAAGTATTTACATGTTTGTGAAGCAATACCTAAGAAGAAAACAAAAAATCAAATTGGTAAACTTATAGCTTACTTAATAACAGATTTTATTAAGGCTTAAATATTTATAGATAAAAACTTATCGAGTTCCAAACAATACTTTGCTTCCCTTTCACAAAGAATACTTAATGTTTCTATAATTAAGGTATTCACTTCTTTATTTTCTGGATAAATAGCATATGCCAGCCTAAACTCTTTATAAGCTTCATTTATTCTACCATCAACCAACCTTTTCTTACCGGTATTCATTAGAAAGTTAAATGCTGTTTGATTTTTATATTTACGGGAAGCTATTTTTTGCTCCGCAAGTTCATTTGAATACTCCATAAAGTCTGTAATAATAGGGCCAAATACTACTAATATTGAACTTAAAACTAAAAGTAATGTTATTAAGCCTATAAGAATATCATTCTTTTTAGGTATACCGTATAATTTAAGAGCTCCAAACTGTTTTGAAAACCTAAAAAATAGTGGAACCTTCTTGCTTTTATAAAGTTTCCTTTTCAGATTTCTTGAATCTCGCTTTCTTCTTATTTCATAATCTAATTCGAGTAAATCAAACATAACAGACTTTAATTATAAGTCTAATTTTACTTAAAGATGTTACGATTTTAAATCAAAGGTTGATTCTAAAACAGCTATTAGACCAACCAATGAATGTTCTTAGAAAGGTAAATTAGGATAAATAAAGAACTTCCTATTGTAAAAGAAATTAAATTATAACCTAATAGATTTTTTTCTTTAACTCCATAAAATTTAAAACTGTTTTTCTTAAAATTCATTATTAACACCAAAGAAGTAATAACTAAAATAAGTATTGTAAAGACTAAATAATCTTCTAAACTTTCGAGATCATGATCTGTAAAAATAAAGCAAAACATAAGATATAAGTAAGAACATATAAATATCCATCCTAATCTTATTCTTAAAAAAACACCCAACAACGGGAAGGTTATCAAAAAAGAGGCATGTAGAGCCCCATAACTGCTTAAAGAAGATATAATTCCAGGATAATCATAATAATCATACCCACCACTATCAAGAAAAATAATAAAGTTCCTAATTCCAATAAAATAGATACAACACGCTATAACAAGTATAATTATATGAACAATATATAGCAGTTTGAACTTCATTAATTCATAAAAAAATAAAATGCAATGAAAAGAACTAAAAAAATAATTATAAACAATAAATAATCTTTAAAATTATCTTTCTGTATTTTTAATTTTATTCTAGCTTTTAATCTCTTTTGTTCTATAGCGCTTAGCTCTGGAAAATCAAATTCTGGTTTATCCCCTGTATGTTTAGACAAGTCTTTACGTTTGTCAAACCTTGTATTAACCGCTTCAATTCTTTCTTTCTGCCTTTGTAAAACAGCCTTAAAGTGATTTCTTGTCCAATACATTTAATTGTTTTCTGCTTTCAAAGAATCAATCTGCTTTTGAAGGTTTTCAATTTTTATTTCTTTTTCAGTTTTAATTAATGCTGAATCAATGGTTTGCTCAATAACATCAATATCCTTATTCTCTTCAACATAATAATACCCAATACCTTCACTAGATCTCCAAGCTTCACTTAATTGTTCATAAACTGTTTTATCCCATTGACTTGGGTGCTTTACATCAATCCAAACCACATCTCTATATTCACTATCAACAAGCGCTAAATCAGGTGTAGCAGAACCATCAAACTTTTCTGCTTCATTCTCTCTAATGGCAGAAATTGTTCCTAAAAAGAACATGCGCTTTCTACCGGCAATATCTTTTATATAAGGTCTAAATTCTACAGGTTTGTTTACAGACCAATCAAACTCTTTTCTTGATTCAATAACTTTTAAAGGCATAGCAGAAACACCTGCATAACCTTGCTTTTTAGATGCATGGTCATAATAATATAGTTTATCTGAGCCATCAGCTGGAATAAAAACACTAAAAGTTAAACTGGTGCGCTCATCACCAACTGGCTCTAATCCAAACCAATGGTACAAACCACTATAAGCATCAGAATCAGTATTTGAAAAGTCAAAATCTGTTACAAAAGGTTGTTGATTCTGATCATCTGGTAAATCAGGAATTTTAACTGCTGTTTCCATATTCCAAGGTAAAGGGTCACTAAAGCCTCCTAAAAACTTTAAAGATTCTGCTTGTAAACGAGATACTTCTTCAGCTAGGGTATTTTGACGTGTTAAATAAGGGTGATTTTCCATTTCATCAGCACTTACATATATGCCTTTTCCTATAAGAATACGCTCTATATAGTCCTCAAAATCATGTTCTCCATTATCAACAACCATAACACCTCCAAACGTTGGATATGGAAAGAAAAAGCCTTTCCATTTTATTAAACTCACAACCTGAACCCATTGCCCTGAATCATCTTTCATATAATAAGTATCACTTGGCTCCATTGTAAACAGCTGCAAGATATTGAAGCGTTGTACTACAGCATTATACGTGTTTCTACTAAACTTTAAAGATTCACCAATTGAAAAGGTAACCGGAATTCTATTTTCACTTGAAAACCTAGGGAATGGGGTTGTACTTGATACAGAAAACACTTCTTCCGTATTATCCGTAATTCCTTGCCAAACATACTTCTCTGTAGGTTGAATAGCCATGGTCCATTTATTCTCATTATCAACCCTAACTAAATGTGGTAATGAGACATCTTTAGTCTCTCCTACACTTTCGTTAGCCATTGAAAAAATGTTACGCAGTGGCTGAATACGTTCGTTTTGTGTTAAGGGTAACTCATTAATTTCAACTCTATTTAAACTATTGAATACATTATAAGTTTTCATGTAATCGTACATTTTAAAATGCCAACCAACAGCATATAAAATTCCATAAAACACTAATAAAACTCCAAGGATTCCCAATCTTCCACCGGTACTTGCTGTTTTTCTAAACTTTCTTAGACCAAAAACCAAGATTAACCCAGATAAAAGAATGACAAAAATGAATTTTCTAACAAACAATAAAGCAGGTTGGTAATCATCTCTTAAAACAAATAAAAGAATGAGAAAAATTAATCCGAAAATAATGGTATTTCGCTTTTGTTTTGAGCCCTTGTTCCAATAAGATTTTATCATAATTATTAATTCTCTCCGTGTTTATTAACATGTTTTATACTAGACACCATAGCTATTATCATTAAAACTGGAGCTAATATTCTTAACCAATTGTCCCAACTCCAAAAATTATCATAATCCATAAAAATAAACTCTATGATAATGAGTATTCCAAAAATTACAATAAGTAGATATCTAACTTTATTTGATATCATTTCAAGTAACCTTTGTCTTTTAAGCGTTCTCTGGCGCTTTTCCCTTCTTTTTGAGAAGCATCTTCTTTTATTTCTTCCTCAGGTTTTACTTCATCATCTTTGGCTTTGATCTCTTCTATAATATCTTTCCCTTTTTCAAGTGTATCTTGAACAATACCACCTAAAGAATCACTTTTTTCTTCAATGACTTTACCAGACTTTAAAACGAAATTTGCTAAATAAGTTCCTATTAAAGTCCCTACAGAAATTGAAGAAAAAGCAGAAATGCCATTATAACTAGTAAATATTTCAAATGGGGATACAAACTGAACAATCAGACCTATCAATAAATAGAAGCCAACCACATAAACCAGTCTAGGCAAAAAAGCCTGTTTATAAACAAAGCCCTTTTTATTATCTGGTTTCATTTGTAATTCTTTGCTATTGAAAACCTTATTAACAAATTTGTATAATTTATTTCCTTGAGATTCTCTCCAGTAAATAAAAACCCCAAATAATATAGCTGCAATAAAAATTACTAAATCTAGTCCCATAGTCTCTAATTTACTTTATATAGTTAGTCTATATTTTTTAGATATTGTTACTTATTGTTTCAACAACCCATTCTTTTAGTGAATCATCCCATTCTTCGAAATTATTATAAAAATCCTCTTTATCATACCAATACCAGTATAATATATCTTTAGGAGCAATATTTACCAACAACTTCCAAATTAGGTCTTGGTGCTTTCCATCTAAAGATGAGTGTGGTTTATGTAAAGCCTCAAATAGCTTAGGGTCAACAATATCTACAATTTTAAATTCATTACTATTATCTAATTTTTCTAGATAACGCTCAACGCTCATCACTTTTTTCCGCGTATCAATATCCAATTTATTTAAATAACTTTTATATAAAATGGGGTTGCTTAAAATTTCTTTTATAGGGTGTTGGGTTTTCTTTAAATGCAAGGCCATTTCATATTTCTTAATTCGGTCATAACGTGCACTCTTTACTTCTTTTTCTAAGTTATATTCAATGATAATATGTTCCCTTAGCTTAACTATTAATTCCTTTTGTTGAATATGGTAAATAAGAACGTCGTGGTTTGTGTCTTTTATGGCTTCTTTGTGCCATTTTTCATCTTCAAAAACCACAATTGGTGCAATAAAATCACGTAAAACATAAACTCCTCCAAAAGCTCTGGTATAAAAGGAACTTACTGAAAAATCTATAGCAGGAAGTTCTAAATCTCTATTTCTTAAATCTCCATAAGATTTTGCCGAATTCAATAATTCGGTTTGAATATCTTCATCTATAAAATTATAATCGCGTTTGAACTTTTCTATCAACTGTAATTGTTCATTCTGTTGATGATAAAGATTATTCATTAAATGAAAATTAATATGAATAGTACCATATTTCAACACATCTAACGGCTCATAAAAAGCGTCTATTTTTTGGTCAAAATCAATACAAATAGCTGAATCTCTGGTTATATCTTTGATTTTGGCTTCATAAACCTTAAAGATATACTTCATCATTTCTCTATCAAAAGTATGAAAGGGCAAGTATACAGGTTTACCTTTTTGCAATGGTGTAATAATAATGCCATGAGGATTAGCTTCTCCATTATTCAAATAATGCAAATCCTCCTTTTCTTCAGCTACTTCTGGACTCCAGCCAATACCATCAATTAAAAAAGTTTTTAGTTTTGTGGGTGTAAAGCCAAGTTTAACCAAGCATTTATTATAACGTTCTACCAGCTTCCCACTAACAGGAATTAATTCACTTCTATATAAATTGGCTTCTATTAATTTTTGCATGTTTTATAAGTAAAAAGGTATTAGTTTAAAGGCAAAAGTTTATTTATTCCTTATACTTAATGCCTTTTATTCTTCTACTAGTTTATTAATTATCGCATATTGCAATAAGACAATGGTTCGGGTATCAAATATTTCCCCACTATTTAGCATATCTACAGCCTTTTCAAAAGGAATTTCCAAAACCTCTATATCTTCATGTTCACTATCTAAGCCACCACCCTCATTTGCTTTCATATCATCAGTATATTCCCCAACAAAAAAGTGCATTTTTTCAGTCATCACACCTGGTGAAGAATACGCTTCATAAACCTTTTTAACTTCTTTCAAACGATACCCTGTTTCCTCTTCAGTCTCACGAATAACACAGGCTTCAGGGTTATCTTTATCTAACATACCAGCTGCGATTTCAACTAAAAAACCATCTTCATTATCATTTAAAAAGGTTGGCATTCTAAATTGTTTAGTTAAAATAACCATCTTTTTTTCTTTGTTATACAAAAGAATACCAGCACCATCTCCTCTATCATATACCTCTCGCATTTGATTAACCCATTCACCACTTTTCATTAAATAGTCAAAGTTGACTTTATTCAGAATATAATAGTTATCTGAAAGTAAGGTAGTTTTTATGTTTTTGACTATTTCCTCAGTCATAATCTAATCTGAATTATATTTCTTAATAACACTATTTAAAACTTTTGATTCTTTGAAATGATTCTCAGAAATATTATAAACTCCATATTTAGTTATTCCTTGTTCTTTATAAGCTAAAGCTATTTCACTTTCACTAACAAATCGAAATCCGCTGACATCCTTATTAACTATTTTTCTAAAATTACTACCATCCAAAGTAGACATGTACAAGCAGCTAACATCCTGTTTATCCAGTATACCATTTGAGTTAGTATCCTCTTCAACTATCAAATAAAATATAAAGTTCTTTAATCCTTCTTGACGAACATCTGTAGAGTATTTATTCGGAGCATCTACACTAATAATTAGAAAATCATCATCTAATAAAGTTCTTTTTACGTTTAAAGCTTCATCTAAAAAAATAATATTAACAATGTCATCTGGAAAATCACTATTCCCATAATCTCTGAATTGATCTTCATCATAATACCTATAAACAGAAACAAACCAAATATCTGAATTAAAAAGATGCATGGGTCCAGTATTTGCAATTTTGTAATCAACTTTTACTGCTTCATATTCAGATTCATAAATATTATTACTTGAACTTTTGCGGTTTTGTTTTAAAAAATCATCAACAAAAGCATAAATAATCAACCCTATGACCATAGGTAGCATCACACCATTTAGTATAACTAAAAGCCTGATAAACTTATTTTTAAGCATTATAAAATGTTTTAATTGTCTTCAAACTGCTTTCTAGCTTCTGTTTCTATATTTAACTGATTTACTCGTGCATCTACTTTTCGCTTAAAATCGGTGTCAGCAATGGTTGCTACGTTATCTAAATACCTAACCACTTCTTGTCTTCTAATTTCTGAAAAATCTAAACCTTTCATATTCGCCCGCATCAATTCTTGCAGCATATTAAATTTGGTATCGTATTCTTGCTTGAAATAAATTTCAGGTTTCTCAAACCAATCTTCTTCTAAATCAAAATCTGTTAAACGTAGTGATACGGCACTTTGAATATTTCTAACATCTCGAGATGAAAAGAAAGGAAATGCTTTCTGCATATCTTTGTAAAGATTCGCATAAAATAAGTGTTGATTGGTTTTAAACTGCTTTTCAACCTTATCATAAATTTCATGTACACGTTCCTCTGAAGGCTTATCTGTAACATTAAGGATTTCTCCCATATTTTTAGCTAATCCTTGGTCTTGTAAATAGCTGTAGTTTTCTGGTCCTTGCATATTTACAAAATCGGGCATGGTATCATCCAGTTTACGCCACCACAAATGATCCTGATCTAAAAAATCATGCTCAGTGCGTGCTCCATCTATTTTAAAACGTCCTTGAACTCTGGAAATTACTGCTTTATCTAACATCTCTGGCAAATTGGTAAATAAGCCAATAGAACTGTTACCGTAATTAACCGCATAGGCACCTTCAGTATATCTTAAAAACACACCTATCACCTCTTTTACACCCGCTGAAACACCTTGAGCGGTACGTTCTTGCAAATTATTTTCAGCATCATCAATAGGCGCAAAAATTAATTTTGAAGGATCTTGCAATGGCTTCATCCATTCTACCATTTTTTCTGCGGAACCACCTTGAAACGTACTAATCAACGTATCAGGCATAGGATGAAATAAAAACGGAATATCTAAAGTATCACAGTGTTCTTTAAGTCTAGTTGCAATAGCAGCAATTAACATACTTTTTCCTGTACCCGGAACTCCATACCCCATAAAAACCGGCATAAAACCACCCAGTTCTTGAAACGGATTCATTTTTGCTGCAAAATCATAACTTAATAAACGTTCCGTTAAACGGCGTGCAAAATGTTTTGCATCACGGTTACCAACAATTTGTTCGAACTGAATTTTATTGAACTCTACACTTTTAGCTGTTCCGGCAAACACATTGCTCCATCCTGAAACGGCAAACTCTGAGTTTTCAAGTTTATAGGTTCTATCCTCAATAGTTTCGGTGTACTCTAAAGAGCTTTTACGAAGCTGAATTTCATCTATCAAAGCCTCAAAGTAAACCACCGTAAAATCAATAACATCTTTATCTGATTTAATGATTTCTGGGTGTCCTAAATATTTGTCATAATAAAACAAACTACATGAAATTCCTTTAATAGGTGACATTAATGAAACCTCGGGAATACCAGCAAACTTCTGCTTCATCACACTTAAATCATCTGAGGCATGAGGTTTTAAATCATGTAATATTTTATAAGCTGTTGAAAACAACATAAAAGCGGTGGCCGTATGCATTTTACTTTCAAACTCCCGCTTTCCATTGGAATCTAAAGCCGATTTATTTTCGCTTAAACTAGATAAACCAGAAGTATCGTAATAACTGTCTTTAACCCAAACACCCAAAGTAATCCCTTCCTGTACAGCATAGAGTGTTTGATTTAAATAAATAGGAATTGCCACAGAATCTGGTAACAAGCGTTTTTTTAATGTCAAAATTGTTTTAGAAACTGACGTAATTTCTGTAGCACTACTACCATTATTAGCTCTAGACAAATACAATAAAATAGAATCGTCTTTGGTGTCTTTATCTCGGTTTTTGGCACGAGCACCTTGCTCCCATTGGATACTCTTTAAATATGATGTTGCTTCATCACGAAGCATATCCAATTCTGTTTGTTTTATAGGGAATGTTGAGTTGTGTTCCATTCGTTTTATAGTTTGCAGTTTCAGTCTCAGTAGGCAGTTTTGTAAACTGAGACTGTGACCGTATACTTGTTTTTACTTCTTTATTTTTTCAATTTTTAAATTAGACATTTCAATTGGAGGTTCAGCCAATTCATTCATTAATTTAGGGGTTTTATTGTATAATAATTGAATTATTCTATGTGGCGCGAATACATACTTTTGTGTAAACACATCATCCCATCGTTGTAATATTTGCTTGTTAAAAAAACTTCCTTCCTTAAATTCACTTTTGGATTTTACTTCGGCTATTTTAAATGATAATGCATAAGCCTCAACAGGAATCTCCTTTTTACTAATGCCCTCTAAAATGGTATGTGTTAATTCGTTTTCATCCTTTGCAAACATATTGTGCAATGGTCCCAAATCAATTCGCTTTAAAAGCTTTGGTGATACTTTTTCAAGCTTCCTATCAATACCATAAGCCATGGTGTCTAAATTCATTTTCCTGTCGGCAGTATGTTTTAAAACTTCATATATTTCTTCCTTGTCATCATTTATTCTATTACCATCGTAATTAAAATACATAAAACATACAAACGGACGGTTACTAGCCACATCATAAAAGCTCCAACTTGTTAGTAAATCGGCTCCTGAATCTTTAGGAGCATTTACAATTTTGCCTTGAACAAACCGATTAAAAATAAAGCGCTTATTTACTGAAGAATAATATACAATGGATGCTGCTTGAAACAGTTTACTTCTTTTAATAGGTTCTTTTTTTCGTAACAAAGTGTCTAAAAACTCTTCTTGTAAAGTCTTTATAGGTGTTAGTTTTCCTAAGTATTCATCTCTAAGCTCTAAATCGTTAAACAAATAACGAAACTCTAAATAATTAGGAAATCCAGACTCCGTTAAATCTACCTTCATATTATCCTCTTCGTCATACATGTATTTAACCCGCATAGCTTCTATAGAATACAACAGCAAGTCACAATATTGTTTAAACATGTTTAGTTCATCATTATTCAAAATATTATTACGCTGAACTGCAACTATTAATTCTTTAAATACAAAGTCTACCATTTTATGATAAAAAATGTAATGCTCTTTTGAATCTAAAATAGCTGAATCTAAAGGTGTGGTAATATGATTGATTGACATGTTTAAACTGCTAATTTACAAGTGCTTTTGTCTGCGTTTAAGGATTGCAGTGATATACTTTTTATTATGGATTCCTACCTTTAAAGGAATATCAGAATAAAAATATTTAACGGAAAGCATGACCAGGCTTTTTCAAGCGTGGTACGCCCAAAATATTTTAAGATAATAAATCGTCTTCTCCTGCTTCTGGTTTAGGTTCTCCTTCTGGAGCACCATCACCTGTTGGCTTGTTAGCATCTGCTTTGTAGTATTCCTCAAATATCTCTTTCATATCTATACCGTAACGCTCTGCGAAATTCTTTTGAATATCTACATCCTTAGCTCTAATTTCTTGTAAAGCCTCTGCATAACTACTATATACACCTTGCATTACTTTTTCATGAACTGGAATATTATCCATCATATCTTGTCTTGCCTTGGCACTTGCTGTATGCATAGCAGCCAAAGTTTCTCCAATATGTTCATCGGTTTTAACACCTAAATGTTCTAAAATTGCCGCAAACTCTTGGTCTGTTCGTGCTTTTAACGCCACTACATAGCCATCATAATATTTTAATCGTTCTTCTGTATCTGACTTTAATTTAGCGCGGTGCGTTTGCAAATTACTTCGTAGTGATGTTAAAACTTTAATGGTTAAATTATGTTTATGAACAAAACTATCTTTACTAGCAGCCAAAGTGGTATAGGCGTTTTTAAGTCCTTCTAATTCCTCAACTTTTTGTTCTAACTCAGTAACTTTACCAATAGCTTGAGCATACTCTGCAGATTGCTTATCTGCAACATCTTCTAATTCCTGTCTTGCCTGCTTCAATAGGGCATAGCGCTCTTCAAGTTTTGCCTCTACCTCTTTCTTTTTCTCTAAGGCCTTGGTATGATTTTTAGTAGCCTCAACAATGGCATCTTGCAATTTGTCTTCTACTTCTTTTATTTCAAGTTCACGGTTTTTTAAACGTGTTACTGCTGCCTGACTTTTGTATGATAATTCACTTAATAAAGTTTGAACATCAGCATTTTCTATTCGCGCTTGAAACATAGCTTTAGCCTTATTGTCGGCTGCTGCTCTGACTTTTTCTGCCGACTTTAAGTCATCTTCCGCTTTTCTTATTTTACTTTTACGTCCCCAAAGGTTATTCCACCATGTATCTGCCTTACTTTCAGCATCCTCAAGTTCTATTCTAGCACGTTCTAATGCTTTTTGAGCATCATCAATAACTTTTTGTTCCGTAGCATTTAATGAAGAAAATTTTTCAAATAGAATACCTACCTCGTCTTGGTAATCAGTTAAATCCTTTATAGCGTCAAGAAGAGTTGTCCTATCTTTTTCCGCCATATCCACAACATCATCTAAAGTTGCATTCAATATTTTTTGGCGCACTTCAGGATCATCTTCCTGTGCTAATTTAGATTTCATAGTGTCAATGGCTTTACCCCAATTAACATCTACTTTTTCGGTTTTTTCATTTGAATTGGTTTCTAACAAATCGAAATCATCAGACATAGTAAGTTTTGGTATTAATGTTGAACAATTTTACGGACAAGCAATTTCGTTAAAAAAGATGACTTTTAAAATATAAATTCCTCAAATAATTGGTATTAATTATTATAAAATTGTTACACCTTTATTAATTTTTCGATGAAATACAGGTAGTTTTTGTAAGATTTTACCTTTTAAAAAACCCTCTAAACCTATTGATTTCAAAGATTTTACATACAAATAGATTCTAGACTGTTAACACAATTTGTTTATATCCTTTTCATTTTTAATTGTTTAGAGCTGTTTTTAGTGTTATATTTGAATAGCTATTAACCAGATTTCACAAAGTATGTTACTTAACCTTGGCTTATATTTACTGCTTGTTGCCGAATATACCATTCTTACTGTCTTAATTATTGTTGTTGTTTTTTTTGCATTGCTTTTAATTTTGGGTATTAGAAAATCATTTAAGCTAAAAAAGGAAAATGAGCGACTTGATAAAATCAGTAAGGAGCTGGCCAAGAAAAAAGAAGAAGATTATAAAGACTTTACAGGTGGACATATGTATCAATAAGAACCAATTCCCTGTCAAATGAAAATTTTACTTATTTAATTTATTACACAGTTTCGACATAACATTGAACAGAATGAGTCAGAATCAATTAGAACACTAATTTCTATTTTGTCAGTTGCAATTGTAATATTGATTGTGTCTCTCTTTATGAGCTTGCTAATTGGATATAAACAAAAAAGGAGAATCATATACTTGGAAGATCAATCGAATTCATAAAAAAAGCTCACTTTTAAGTGAGCTTTTTTTTATCCTATCTAACTAGCTTTTTATACTTTATTCGTTTTGGCATCAAATCGCCACCAAGACGTTTCTTTTTATTCTCTTCATAATCAGAAAAACTTCCTTCAAAGAAATATACTTGTGAATCTCCTTCAAATGCCAAAATATGAGTACAAATTCTATCTAAAAACCACCTATCATGCGATATAACAACAGCACAACCTGCAAAATTTTCTAAACCTTCTTCTAATGCTCTTAGGGTATTAACATCAAGATCATTGGTAGGCTCATCAAGAAGCAATACATTACCTTCTTCTTTAAGAGTCATGGCCAAATGCAAGCGGTTGCGTTCACCTCCAGAAAGTAAGTTAACCTTCTTATTTTGTTCACTACCTGAAAAGTTAAACCTACTTAAATAAGCTCTAGAATTAACTTGTTTCCCCCCCATCATGACCAACTCTTGTTCATCACTAAAGTTTTGCCAAATAGTTTTTTCCGGATCTATATTAGTATGACTTTGATCTACATAGGCTATTTTAGCAGTTTCACCAACCACAAACTCACCTTTATCTGGTGTCTCTTCTCCCATTATCATTCTGAAAATGGTGGTTTTACCTGCTCCATTAGGACCAATAACACCAACAATTCCTGCTTGCGGTAAATTGAAATTTAAGTCCTCGTATAACAATTTATCATCATAACCTTTACTTACTCCAACTGCTTCTATAACATTGGTTCCTAAGCGAGGTCCGTTTGGTATAAATATTTCCAGTTTTTCATCTAGTTGTTTTTGGTCTTGGCTCATTAATCTATCATAACTCTTTAAACGAGCCTTCTGCTTAGTTTGTCTTCCTTTAGCACCTTGTCTCACCCATTCTAACTCACGCTCTAAAGTCTTTTGACGTTTAGAAGCCGCTTTACCCTCTTGAGCCATACGCTTAGACTTTTGGTCTAACCAAGACGAGTAGTTGCCCTTCCAAGGAATACCTTCACCTCTATCTAGCTCTAAAATCCAGCCAGCAACATTATCTAAGAAATATCTATCATGTGTTACTGCTATCACTGTTCCCTTATACTGAGCTAAATGATGCTCTAGCCAATGAACAGATTCTGCATCTAAATGGTTGGTAGGCTCATCTAAAAGCAATACATCTGGCTCTTGAAGCAATAAGCGACATAAGGCTACACGACGGCGCTCACCTCCAGACAATACACCTATTTTCTTATCGCCATCAGGAGTTCTTAAGGCATCCATAGCAATTTCTAGTTTAGTGTCTAATTCCCATGCGTTAGCAGCATCAATTTGGTCTTGAAGTTCAGCTTGACGGTTCATAAGCTTTTCCATCTTATCTGGATCACTATAGACTTCTTCCAAACCAAACTGGTCATTTATACTGTTATATTCATCAAGAATTGCAACAGTTTCAGCAGCTCCCTCTCGAACTACTTCCATAACCGTTTTTTCATCATCAAGTATTGGTTCCTGTTCTAAGTAGCCCACAGAATAATCTTGAGAAAACACTACATCTCCCTGATAATTTTTATCAACACCAGCAATAATTTTAAGTAAAGTAGATTTACCAGAACCATTAAGACCCAGGATGCCTATTTTTGCTCCGTAGAAAAAGCTCAAATATATATTTTTAAGAACTGGTGTGTTTGCGGATTGAAATGTCTTTGTAACACCGGACATTGAGAAGATTATCTTTTTATCGTCACTCATTTTTTTAAATTATTAAGAAAATTAAAAGATATAGATATATTTCAGAACTACACTCTACCTTTTAATGCATTGAAAACCCATGCATTAGCGAAAAAACCAAATCCTACAGCTGCAAACCCCCATCCTGCAATTTCGTCATATCTAAAGGCTCCAAGCGCTATTAAGCCTAAGCCTACAAAAATCATAATCCATGTTGCCCAAGCTAACACGGTATTTTTATTCATTGCCATAATCTCAATTTTAATTTATTTAAGGAAAGTAATTATTGTATTTTTAAATAAATTCTATAATCTAGCACAAGAAATAATAGGTCAGTTTTAAACACAAAATGTTTTTGAACTTAAAATTAAGTTCAGAAACATTTTGTTATATATTTAAATAAAACCTAATCTACTTTAGTTACTAAGAATTTGAATCCCTAGTCTTCTATTTTCTTTATGCTGTTGTGAAGAACACTTCGTAATGTCATCACAACTATTGATTAATTGTGTTTCTCCTTTAGCTTTACCCACAATTTGAGATTCATTTACGCCTAAAGAGAATATATAATCAAGTGAAGATTTTAATCTCCTTTCAGAAAGTTTTAAATTATATTCCGAAGAACCCCTGGCATCAGTGTGCGATGCAATCTCAATAACTAAGTCAGGATATTTACTTAATATAGCTGCAAGACCAGAAAGAGATTCTTTTGTTGAGCCATTTAAACTTTCTGAATCAAATCCAAAATAAATTGTATCTAACAAATCCAACGCATTTTGAATTTCTTTGACTTCATTTTCCTTAGCTATTTTCTTATCTTCTTCTAATTTAGCCTTTCTAGCTTCTTCAGCTGCGGCTTCTGCAGCCAACTTTTGTCTTAATAATTCCTCTTCTTTTCTTTTAACTTCATTAATAGAATCTTGTTTTCTAATCCTTTCTTCCTCAATTGCTTGATTTAAAGCTAATTGTTCCTTTCCTTTTTTACTTAGTTCCTTTTCATATCCTAAACGAAAAACAACACCAACAGAATGTTGAACGTAATCTGTAGTGTTTCCACCATCTATTGACCACTTCCCTGCAGTATTAAAATCTAAACCAAAATTATCTGAGAACCATGTTCTAAAACCTAAAACCCCGTTAGCGGTATTTCTAGATAAAACATCATCGCCATCGGTAAAACCTACACCTACTCCAATATAAGGATCAAACCAGCCTGTTTCACCAATAACTTTATTCAAATCATAACTTAATCTCAAGTCTAACGTCATTATGTCCATATCCTCGGTTAAAGGTTTTCGTTCAACTATCTTCCCTTCTTTTAACTTCATGAAAGCACCCGCTACCTCAATACCTAAACCGCTATTAAAATATTTCCCAACACTTATCCTATTGGGATAAACCAAAGAATTCCATGAATCACTTATATCAAAGGCACCATCAAAACGATTCCCAGAATCATTTACTATATTATAACCAACTCCTATCATCCAAGAATTCACAATTGTGGAGTCCTTTGAAGTTAATTCTCTCTCCTGAGCATTTAATGAAAATAAGCTAGCTAAAACAAAAAGTAAAGCATAAAATCTTTTTGGTATCATATTCTAATTGGTTTGATATTATTATAAAAGTGATTAATAAAAGGTTCAAATATATCCATTTTTCTGACAAAATAAAAAATAATAACATGGCATTATTTATTCTCTTATCCTGATGATTAAAATACATTCATAATTCAGTTTAACCTCCCAGTATAGATAAAAACACTTAATCACCATGTTATCAAATATTTATAATTTTTTTTAGACAATTAAAAAATTGAATAATTACAATACTTTATTGGCTAATTATAAGGATGAATTTCTAAAATTTGGTATACTTTTCAAAATATTCTTATTTACTGGGAAGAAACCCCATTTTGCCCATTTGATAATCTTTCATAGCCTCTAACAATTCTGTTTGGGTGTTCATTACATATGGCCCATACGTGGCTATTGGCTCATCAATTGGTTCTCCGGAAAGAAATAATAACTTACTGTCTAGGTTACCTTTGAGACTAATTCCTTCACCATCTTGATTAAAATAAATAAGTTGATTTTTATTTAATTCTAAAACTTCAGAATCGTTAATAGTTGTGCTTCCATTTAAAAGGTACACAAAAGATTGATGTGTCTTAGGTATTTCTATTTGAAATCTCCCTCCTGCCTTTACATCAATTATATAGGCGTTTACTGAAGTTTGTGTTTGAATTCGACCAAAGTTGTCATTAAGTTCTCCCGCCACAACCCTTACTTCTACTTTTCTATCTTCGGACAAAACAACATTAAAATTTTCATGTTTCTCATGCTGATAATTGGGTTGCATCATCTTTTTCTTTGCGGGTAAGTTTAGCCAAAGTTGTATACCTTCTAGCGTACCTCCTTTTTCAACAAATTCATTTCTAGGACCTTCCGCATGTATTATACCTCTTCCTGCTGTTGTCCACTGTACATCCCCTGCTTTGACAACACTTTCATTACCCAAAGAATCCCTATGTAACTGCTCTCCCTGAATCAAAAATGTTATAGGTTCAAAACCACGATGCGGATGCGGTCCCAAATCAAACGGATTACTATCTGCAGAAATTTCATAAGGCCCGTAATGATGTAATAATATAAACGGATCAATGTTTTTTATTGTTCTTGTTGGTATAGGTTGTCTTAATTCAATAGGTCCCATATTCACAAAATCACCCCTTCCTATTGCTTTTATAGTATTTAATTTCATAGCATTTGTATTTGCAATAGTTTCCATGGAAACTATTTAGTTAAATTTTTTTATCTAATCTTATCTAAAAGACCACTTAACTGCATTGCTTCTTTATCAGTTAAGTTTTCCAATAAATCTTCCTTAAAATCCTTATCTATATCATAAAGTAGCGTCAAACCTTTTTTAGTTATTTCAATATGGACTACTCTCCTATCTCCAGGACATGGTAGCCTTTTAATCAATTCCTTAGAACATAATTTATCCATTAACCTTGTAGCATTAGGTGCTCTTTCTATCATCCGCTCTTTAATGGTTTGCACTTTAATTGGCTCTCCTGCCCCTCTTAAAATCCTGAGGATATTAAATTGCTGTGGCGATATTCCAAAAGATTTAAAATATTCATTTTGATGACTACTAATCCAATTTGCTGTATAAATAATATTTATTAAGGCTTTAACCTTGTTATTAACAAACTTTGAGTTTATGTCTTTTGAAATATCTCCCACGCTATTCCTATTAATCTCTAAATTTACAAAGCTTTTTTAAAATTCTCAACTTGTTCTAATAAAGTAGCATTTAATTGTTCATTTATAATTTTCCCGTCTGCAAAATTGGCTCCAAAAGAAGGCAGACTAAAAGATGCTACAATATTACCACCCATATATGGGAAACGCCCTTTAGCTATTTCTAATACACTAGCACCTCCTCTACCACCTGGAGATGTAGCCATTAATAACATTGGTTTTTCTCCCCAAAGCTTTCCATCAATTCTCGACATCCAGTCAAATATGTTTTTGAATACTGTAGAGTATGCCCCATTATGTTCAGCCAAAGACAACACTATCCCATCCGATTCCTGAATGGCACCAAAAAACTTATGAGCGTTTTCTGGAATACCATTTTCTTCCTCATAATCAATACCATAAAGTGGTAAATCGTAATCATTTAAATCTAATATATTTACTTTTGTATCTTCAGTTAAACTTGATGCGTATACAGCCAAGTCTTTATTTATTGACATTTTACTGTTACTTCCTGCAAATGCTATAATTTGTTTCATTATTCGTGTTATAATTTAATAAGACAAATATATGTCAAAAATATTTATATTCCAAGGAATATATTTCCATGTAATTTATTTTATGAATTTATTAACAATTTTTACAGATATAACAACTTTCGTACTTTAGCAACAAATAAATAATTGATGGATATCAACTTCAACAAAAACGAAGATCATAACAAACTTTTACTTTCAGAATTAAAAAAAAGACTTAGCAAGGTTAAGCTTGGAGGTGGAAAATCTCGTATAGAAAAACATCATGCCAAAGGAAAAATGACGGCCAGAGAGCGTATTGATTTTCTGTTAGATGATAAAACTAATTCAATTGAAATTGGAGCTTTTGCAGGTGAAGATATGTACCCAGAGCACGGTGGATGCCCTTCTGGAGGTGTTGTTGTTAAAATAGGTTACGTAAAGAACAAACAATGTATTGTTGTGGCAAATGATGCCACCGTAAAGGCAGGAGCTTGGTTTCCTATAACGGGAAAAAAGAACTTAAGAGCACAAGAAATTGCTATTGAGAACAAACTCCCAATAATTTATTTGGTAGATAGCGCTGGTGTTTATTTACCTATGCAAGACGAAATATTTCCAGACAAGGAGCACTTTGGTCGTATTTTTAGAAACAATGCCATAATGAGCAGTAGGGGGATTACTCAAATTGCAGCTGTTATGGGGAGCTGTGTTGCTGGCGGCGCTTATCTACCAATTATGAGTGATGAGGCCTTAATTGTTGACAAAACAGGAAGTATATTTCTAGCCGGAAGTTATTTGGTGAAAGCTGCTATTGGTGAAAGTATTGATAATGAAACTTTAGGAGGTGCAACAACTCATTGTGAAATTTCTGGTGTTACTGATTACAAAGCAAAAGACGATATAGATGCTCTAAATACTATAAAGAATATTATTGATAAAATTGGTGATTATGACAAAGCCGGATTTAACCGAATTGAGGTTAAAATGCCTAAGGAAAATCCAGAAGATATTTATGGTATTCTACCAAAATCTAGAGCTGACCAGTATAACATGTATGAAATCATAAAACGATTGGTTGACAATTCTGAATTTGATGAATATAAAGCTGGATTCGGCCAAACAATTATTACAGCATATGCCAGAATTGATGGCTGGTCTGTTGGTATTGTGGCAAATCAGCGCCAAATAGTTAAAACCACAGGTTCAAAAACCAAACCTACAGAAATGCAATTTGGAGGCGTAATTTACAATGACTCAGCTGATAAAGCTACTCGATTTATAGCTAACTGTAACCAAAAAAAGATTCCCCTACTCTTTCTACAAGATGTTACCGGATTTATGGTTGGAAGTAAAAGTGAACATAGCGGCATTATAAAAGATGGCGCCAAAATGGTAAATGCGGTAAGTAACTCTGTTGTCCCAAAGTTTACTGTTATTATTGGTAATAGTTACGGAGCAGGTAATTATGCCATGTGTGGAAAAGCCTATGATCCAAGATTAATAGTTGCATGGCCTAGTGCAGAATTAGCCGTTATGAGTGGTAATAGTGCCGCCAAAGTATTACTTCAAATTGAAAAGGCTTCACTAGAAAAACAAGGAGAAACCTTTACCAAAGAGAAGGAAGATACACTTTATAAAAAAATTAAAGAGCGATACGACAACCAGGTATCACCGTATTACGCGGCAGCCAGAATTTGGACTGATGCCATTATTGATCCTTTAGAGACTAGAAAATGGGTTAGTATGGGGATTGAAGCCGCTAATCATGCACCTATTGATAGGCCATTTAACCTTGGTATACTTCAGGTTTAATTTCTAATTCATTTTATTTTTTTGTATATTATGACTAGAAATCAACACATTAACAGTCATGGGAACAATAAAAGTATTAAACAAATGGGCCAACAGACACACTTATTTACCTCTTGATATTTTACGCATTGTATTAGGTGTATTTCTTTTTATAAAAGGAATAGATTTTATGGGCAATACTGCAATGCTTGCTGAACTTTTTAAACCCATCCAAAATATGGCAGGCGGAATGATAATGATTCATTATGTGGCACCCGCTCATTTTATTGGAGGTATTTTAATTACATTTGGATTATTGACAAGATGGGCTATTGTGGCTCAATTACCAATATTAATTGGCGCAATAGTAATTAATTTTGTTGGTGAAATGAATACCGCTAACCTTTACTTAGCTATTGCTACCATATTAGTTTGTGGTTTCTTCATAGTATATGGTTCTGGAAAGCATTCATTAGATTATTATTTTAAAATGCAGAAATAAAAAAATCCAGCTATAGCTGGATTTTAAAATTCTTGTTTAAATTACAGTAACTTTATTTGGCTATATTAACCGCTCGGGTTTCCCTAATTACCGTAACTTTAACCTGACCTGGATACGTCATATCCGTTTGAATTTTTTGCGAGATATTAAAAGATAAATCAGCTGCTTTATCATCGTTTACTTTTTCACTTTCAACAATTACACGTAATTCTCTACCCGCTTGAATAGCATAAGCCTTTTTTACACCATTAAAGCCAAAAGCAATATCTTCAAGGTCTTTTAAGCGTTGAATGTAGCTATCCAATACTTGTCGGCGTGCTCCAGGGCGTGCTCCAGAAATAGCATCACAAACCTGTATAATTGGTGCTAATAACGATTTCATTTCAATTTCATCATGGTGGGCACCTATAGCATTACATACATCATTCTTTTCTCCATATTTTTCAGCCCATTGCATCCCTAAAATGGCGTGAGGAGTTTCCATATCTGCTTCAGCATCTGGCACTTTTCCAATATCATGCAATAATCCTGCTCGTTTAGCCAATTTAGGATTCAAACCTAGTTCAGCAGCCATAACACCACAAAGTTTAGCAACTTCACGTGAGTGTTGCAATAAGTTTTGTCCATAAGAAGAACGATACTTCATACGTCCAACCATTTTAATCAACTCTGGGTTTAAGTTATGAATACCCAAATCAATTACTGTGCGTTTACCAACTTCAATAATTTCTTGCTCTATTTGCTTCTTGGTTTTCTTAACAATTTCTTCAATACGAGCTGGATGAATTCTTCCATCAGTTACTAACTTATGTAATGATAAGCGTGCAATTTCTCTTCTAACAGAATCAAAACAAGATAAAATAATAGCTTCAGGCGTATCATCAACTATAATTTCAACACCAGTTGCGGCTTCAATTGCACGAATATTTCTTCCTTCCCTACCAATAATACGTCCTTTAACATCATCAGATTCTATGTTAAAAACAGACACACAGTTATCAACCGCTTCTTCAGTTCCTATACGCTGTATGGTATTAATAATTACCTTTCTAGCATCTTGTTCGGCAGTTAATTTTGCTTCCTCTAAAGAACTTTGAATAAAAGCCATAGCATCATTCTTAGCCTCACCTTTTAGTGATTCTACTAACTGCTCCTTAGCTTCTTCTGCCGATAGGCTTGATATTACTTCTAATTGCTGAACTTGACTTTTATGAAGTCTATCAAGCTCTTCTTGCTTTTTATCCAGTACGTCTAGTCTGTGATTATAATCTTTTATCTTACTTTCTAGACTCTGATTTAATTTTTTCCCTTTTGAAAGCTCATTAGAAATTTGAGATTCTTTATCTCTTGTTCTTTTTTCGGCTTCTGCCATTTTTTTATCTCTCGATAAAATTACCTTTTCATGCTCTGCTTTGAGTTCAATAAACTTTTCTTTAGCCTGAAGAATTTTATCTTTCTTAATATTTTCTCCATCACTTTTAGCTTCCTTTAATACTAATGCTGCGTTCTTTTTCGCTTCATTAACAAGCTTTGAAGCCTTCTTTTTTTCTAAACTTTTTGCAATTATAAAGCCTATAATTAAACCTAAAACTGCACCTCCTACTACAAATATAATTGAGTTATCCATCTTTACTTAGTTGATTTATATATATAAAAAAGCCTACACCGGTATAAAGTTTTGTATAAACTCCTTAAAAACAAGTTTAGGGCTAACAAGCTGATCAAGGGTCTGCGACTAAGGCAGCATGCTTTTACAACTTAAACTCACCCTTTTTAAAGAATTAACGTTGAGTTTATCAAAAAAAATAACCAATGCAGGCAGTAACTTTTTACTTTATTTTAAAGAACGTTAAGAGTTTAAATGCGAATGCAATAATTCATTAAGCTCATTAAGCTTTTCCTCAACATGCTCATTCACATTATCTTTATCAATAGTTTTCTGTTCAACTTGAGATGCAAATTGTAAAGCGCACATAGCCAATACATCTTGCTTATCTCTAACAGAATAACTTTGCTCAAATTGCTTTATCATATATTCAATGTTTTTAGCTGCTTTACGTAATCCTTCTTCTTGATTCGCTTCAATAGTTAAAGGGTATACTCTATTAGCTATTGACAGCTTTATTTTAAGCTTCTCTGACATTGAATTTATGTTACATTAATCTGAGAGTTGTGCAATACAATGATCTATATCTCTAATTAATGTATTTATTTTAAGCTTAGTCTCTCTTTTATTATCGTCACTACCAAGTATTGAATTCGCCATTTTCAGAGTATTATATTTTTCTTCCCACTCTGTAATATGCATTTTTTGCATCTGAATTTTTTTGTTTGAAGCTTCAATTTCTTCTGTTAACTTTAAATTAGTCTGCTTTAAAAGCTCAAGTCTATGTAATACTTTACTAATTTTGTTTTCTAAAGAATCTACAATTTCTTCAATATTACTCATTTACAAAATTCAATACTTACCTCACAAAGTTAAGCTTCCTACCCCTAAATTACAATTGTTTTGTAATAAAATTTTAAAATAACTCACAATTGGAATATTACCAAACAATGGCTTGATTTTTGTTTAATCCTTTGCATATTCATGTCAAATTAATAATTTAGCCACAATACTTTTCTATGAGATTTATCCTTTATTTTCTTTTAGTTTTCCCTTATATAATTATTGGGCAAAATAATTACCCTCAAGACTATTTTAGCAACCCTCTAGATATACCGTTAATACTTTCTGGAACTTTTGCAGAGTTACGTTCAAACCATTTTCATTCTGGTTTAGATATTAAAACACAGCAACGTACTGGTTTAAAGGTTAAAGCATGCGCTAATGGTTTTGTAAGTAGAATTAAAGTATCTCATTATGGTTACGGAAAAGCATTATACATTACCCACCCTAATGGTTACACAACAGTTTATGCACATTTGCAAAAATTTGCTCCTAAAATTGAAGCTTATATTAAGAAGCAACAATATAAAAAGGAATCTTATGAAATAGAGTTATTCCCTAGCGCCGAAACATTACTTGTTAAAAAAGATAGTTTAATTGCATATAGTGGCAATTCCGGAGGTTCAGGAGGGCCTCATCTTCACTTTGAAATTAGAGACAACGCAGAACGCCCTATTAATCCAATGCTTTTTGGAATTGATATTGCAGATTCTAAAGATCCTTATGTTAAATCTATTTATGCATATCCGTTAGACGAAAATGCTTTTGTAAACAATTCAAATGAAAAGCAAAAACTTAGATTAATCCCTATTCAAAATGGCGATTATGTTGTTGAAAACATAGATGCCATAGGAAATATAGGTTTTGGTATTGAAACTAATGACAGACAAAATTTAGCTGCAAATTCAAACGGAGTTTACAATATTAGGACTTTTGTAAATGGCAACAAGAATTTTGAATTAGACTTTAAGCGTTTTTCTTTTAGTGAAACTAAACACATTAATCAACTAATTGATTATGAACATTACGTTACTAAAAGGCAACGCATTCAAAAATTATATAAAAAAAATAACCCCTTAAGTATTTACAAATCTATTTTAAATGATGGTGTTGTATTTATTGAAGATAGCACATATTCTGTTTATAAGATTCGTGTTTCAGATTATAAAAACAACGAAACATGGGTGACATTAAATATTAAAGGGAAACAAAAAAGTAGTGCTTTAACCCCTAAGCAGAAAAAAACAACACCTTATTTCATTAAGAGTAATCAAACTATAAATTTAAAAGAGAATAAGGTTTTGGTTGATTTTTATAAAGACACCTTTTATGAAGATTTTTATTTAGATTTTGAAGTTAACGGCGATACGCTAAAACTTCATAAAAACACTAAAGCTGCTAAAAAGAACTTCAATATCTCATATGATATTAGCAATTATAATAACGCTGATAAAAATAAACTTTTCATTGCACGAATAGTTGGTTATAATAAACAACCAACATATACTTACACCAAAAGAAAAGGTGATCTTTTAACCGCCAGTACAAAAAAACTGGGAACATTTGCTCTAGCAACAGACTCTGTTAAACCAATAATTAAACCAATAAATTTTAAGAACGGACAATGGTTAAGCAAATACCGATATTTAAAAGTTAAAATTGATGATAAGCTTTCTGGAGTTTCTAATTACAGAGCTACCGTTAATGGAAAATGGATTTTAATGGAGTATGACTATAAAACCAAAACGCTTACACATGATTTTAATGACGGTATAGTTACAGACACCAAAAACAATTTAAAAGTAATTGTTACTGATAATGTTGGAAATAATTCTACATTTGAAACGTTGTTTTATCGAAAATAAACCATAATCACCTTTGAGACCAAAAATTCTATTCTCCACCTTATTGTTTTTATTAGCTTATACAAGCTTTTCACAAACGGCTACTATTAGAGGTATAATATTAAATGAAAACAATAAACCTATTGAAGGCGTAAATATTAAAGCCGAAAATTCAGGAACTATTACTAACAGTAATGGGTTCTATGTAATTGAACTTCCTTCTGGCACCAACATTGAAATTGAATTTTCGCATTTATCATATAAAAAAGTAGTAAGCACATTCAATCTTAAAAATGGAGAAGACTTAGAGTTTAATCCAATAATGAAAACTTCAGTTGAACAGATTTCTACCGTTATCTTAAACTCAAAGAGAAGAAAAGAAGTTGAAGGTATTGTAACCCTAGAACCTGAAACAATAAGAAAAATTCCTGGTGCTAATGCTGGGGTTGAAAATTTATTATTATCACTTCCGGGTGTTAGCAACAACAATGAGCTAAGTACTCAATATTCTGTGAGAGGTGGAAATTACGATGAAAACTTAGTTTATGTGAACGATATTCAGGTATATAGACCATTTTTAATTCGTTCTGGCCAACAAGAGGGCTTAAGTTTTGTTAATACTAATTTGGTTCAAAATGTAGATTTTTCTGCTGGTGGCTTTCAAGCTAAATACGGCGACAAACTATCATCTGTGTTAGACATAACATATAAAACCCCTTATCAGTTTGAAGTTAATGCAGATTTAAGTTTATTGGGTGGAAGTTTGTCTATGGAAAACATTAGTGAAGATTCAAAATTTACCAGTATTGTAGGTGCACGATATAGAGACAATAGTTTATTGGTTAATGCCAAAGAGACGGAAACTAATTTCAACCCTACTTTTGCAGATATTCAAGCCTATTTTACTTACAAATTCACCAATAAGTTTCATTTAAGCTTTTTAGGAAACGCTTCAATTAACAAATACAATTACGAACCACAAACAAGACAAACTAATTTTGGAACTGTTAGTGATCCAATAGCACTATTGGTATTTTATGAAGGGCAGGAAAAAGACCAATATCAAACTTATTTTGGAGCTTTTAAAGGCACGTATTTTGCCAATAATGATTTAACACTAAAGCTAATTGCTTCAACTTATCACACTACAGAAGAAGAGTATTTTGATATTCTTGCACAATACCGTTTAGGAGAAGTAAACACAAATATAGGAGATGAAGATATAGGTGAAGTTGAATTTAGTGAAGGCATTGGTAGCCAATTAAACCATGGAAGAAACGATTTAGATGCACTTATTACAAATATAGAGCATAAAGGTAATTTCAAATTGAATGATAACAATTTTGAATGGTCTGTAAAATATACCAATGAAGATATTAGAGACAGATTAGTTGAATGGGAAGTTATCGATTCCGCTGGCTTTTCTATAAGGCCTCCAAGAACATTACCAACTAATGAACAGCCATATATCCCTTATAGTGGTCCTTTAGAACCATTTCAAAACATAAGAGCAACAAACAACACTCAAATTAGCAGAATTCAAGCTTACACACAATGGAGCAAGCGCTCTGCCATTGGAAACAATGATGTTTGGTTAAATGCTGGTATAAGAGTTCATAATTGGTCTGTTAAAGGTGATGGTATTACCTCTTCAAACCAAACGGTTTTTAGTCCAAGAGCTCAATTTGCAATAAAACCAGATTGGGAAAAAGATATGCTTTTTAGAGTTGCTGCAGGTGTATACCACCAACCTCCTTTTTATAGAGAATTACGTGATGCTACAGGAACAGTTCAACCTAATGTAAAAGCACAAAAATCTATACACCTGGTTTTAGGAAATGATTATAGCTTTAAAATGTGGGATAGACCTTTTAAGCTTACTTCAGAAGTATATTTTAAAAATTTATCTGACGTAAACCCATATACAATTGAAAATGTTCGTATTCGCTATAGAGCAAATAATAGTGCAAAAGCCTATGCCTATGGTTTAGATATGCGTTTAAATGGAGAATTTGTTCCTGGAACAGAATCTTGGTTTAGCTTTAGTTATTTAAAAACTGAAGAAAATATTGAAAACCAGGGTTATATTGCTAGACCAACAGACCAACGTTTAAAATTTGCTGCCTTATTTCAAGATTATGTACCTAACGTTCCTAACCTAAAAATGTATTTAAATATGGTGTATAACACTGGGGTACCTGGTGGTTCCCCTAGTTATTCAGACCCATATATTTATCAAAACAGGTTACCTGATTACAAAAGAGCGGATGTTGGATTACAATTAGTTTTGGTTGATGATAAGAAGCAATTTAAAAGAGGTTGGAAAAAACCTTTTAAAGAACTCTCATTTGGTTTTGAAATTTTCAACATTTTTGACATACAAAACTCTATTACAAATACCTGGGTAAGAGACGTGTACAGCAAACAACAGTATGCCATTCCTAATTATTTAACACCAAGAGTTTTTAATGTAAGAACTACAATGAAGTTTTAAGAATCTATTAACTCTTTTAAAACCCCAACAACATAATTTATCTCCTCTTTAGTGTTATAAATACTAAATGAGAAACGTATAGAAGGTTTCTGCATATCTTCATCAGATAGAATTTCTGCCAATACATGAGACCCTTTTGAGCTTCCACTTTGGCATGCACTTCCTTTAGAGCAAGCAATACCTTTTAAATCTAGTTGAAATAAGAGCATTGTGGCCTTATCTGGGTGAACTGGCAAACACACACTAACCAAAGTATAAGTACTCTTTTCTAAATCATCAGAAAGTCCATTAAATTTAATTTCAGGAATAGCCTTTTTTATTTCTTTTACAAAATATTCTTTTAACCCTTTAACATTTTCCACTTCAGCCTCTAGATTGTCATAGGCATATTTTAAAGCGGTTTTAGAACCAACAATATTATGCACACTTTCGGTTCCAGCTCTAAGTCCACGCTCTTGTTCACCACCAAAAATAAGCGGCTTTAATCCAGTGTTTTTTCTAATAAATGCAAAACCAACACCTTTAGGTCCATGAAATTTATGAGCAGCAGCAGCTAAAAAATCTATTGGAATATCTTGTAAATCTATATTATAATGGCCTACACCCTGAACCGCATCAGTATGAAATAAAGCGCCATTTTCTTTACATAAATGAGCTACTTGTTTTAAATCTAATATATTTCCTATTTCATTATTAACATGCATCAAGCTAACTAAGGTATTTGCTTTAAACTCTAATAGTGTTTCCAAATGAGTATACTCTATATTCCCATTTGAATCTACATCAACAAAACTAACCTTTAAATCATGCTCTTTTTCCAACTGTTCAATGGTATGTAACACCGCATGATGTTCAATTTTAGAGGTAATAATATGATTTACTCCCAAATCCCTTACAGCGCTTCTAAGTATTAAATTATCAGCCTCAGTTCCTCCAGAAGTAAAAATTATTTCACCAGCTGTTGCATTAATATAACTAGCAATTTCTTTTCTACAACTTTCAACTAAAGATTTAGATGACCTTCCAAAACCATGAGAAGATGAAGGGTTTCCGAAATTATTTTGCATAACTTCTACCATAGAAGTTATAACTTCTTCTCGCATTTGCGTGGTTGCAGCATTATCAAAATAAACGGTTTTCATACTGTATTATCTATTAACTTTCTTTAAAAACTAAGGAGCGCTTAACTGTTACTGAATTTCAATTATTGAGTCAAAAATACTTGAAATAAAATTATTATCAATAACATACGTTATAAATAACAATTCTATTATTTTTGCTCTAAAATTGTACCAATGCGCAAGTTGTTTTTTGTTTTAATCTCTATCTGCTTACTTAGCCTTTATTCATGTGATGATGGTGACATTATCACTTTTAATCTGGATTTTGGCGATGAGTTTTATGCATGCGAAGGTGTATCAGATCTAGTTATATACAAAACAAAAGATGACCCATCTGAGTCTATATCAGTTCTTATTTCAAGTTTTTCAATAGAAGACATGCTGGCTGTAGAAAGTAATGATACCTTAAAAATAGAAGATAAGTCTGCTTCCTTTAACTACAGAACGTATAATGATGCGTCTATTTCTAATTTATTCTGTAATGAGATACCCGCTAATTTAGACATTAATGTTGATGAAACTAGTGATTGTGAGGTTGACATTTTTACTGTGCTTACTGAGGATGATAACGATGGAATTCCATCTGAATTAGAGGACATTAATGAAAATGGTGATTTAACAGACGATGATACAGATGGAGACGGAATACCAAATTACAAAGATGCTGATGACGATGGTGACAACGTTTTAACAAAAAATGAATTACCAGACCCTAATGGAGATGGAGATATTATTGACGCCCAAGATACTGATGGAGATTTAACACCTGATTATTTAGATGAAGATGATGATGGTGATGGTGTTAAGACTAGAGACGAAGAAAATGCTAGTCAAGATAATAATCCAGCAAATGATATTACTAACGAGGAAGTTGGAGCCGATTATTTAAACGATGTAGTAAAAAACACTGTTCCAGCCACGGCATACCGAAACCATACTTATACTCAAGAATATCTAATTGCAATAAACATAAAGAATATTGACATTACTGAATTATCACAAGATGAGCTTGACTTTGGGACCTACGGTCAATCTACAATTGGCACCGTAAGTATAACACCTGATTTTAATTAGGCTTATTATTCTGATAGATATAAACTTCTGTTGCGCCTAAACCATATTTTTGATAATTAGCATCATAAAACTTCACATTACTATAACGCCCAAATAAATACTCTAACTCCAGTTTTAAAACACCTTCTCCCACGCCATGTATAAAAACTACCTTTTGAATACGTTTGTTTATGGCATATTCTAATTGTCGTTTAGCCGTATCTAACTGTAGGGTTAACATATCATGATTAGTCAAACCCTTAGTTGATTTAACTAACTGATGTATATGTAAATCAACCTCCATAGTAGGTTGAAAACGCTCTTTAGCTTTTACTTTAGGCTGTTTTCGTTTCACAGGTTGTTCTTTTTCTGAAACAACATTACTTAAACCAGCATGAGAGAAAATTTCCTTTTTAAAATTTAAAGGTTTTGCTTTTACCAAACTAGGTTCTGGAAATTCTAATAAAAAGCCATCATTCGTTTCAATAGAAACCATTTTACCTATAATTTTTTTAACCACTCCAGATAAATCTTCATCTAATACAGAAACCTCATCTCCTACCTTAAATTTCATATTATTCTTCGTTATTTAGCTCGTCTTCTCGTTCCCTTTTACTGGGAATAGTTCTAGAAATTCTGTAAATACCAATCATTAAAAATACAATACCAATAATAAGTATAAATTGATTCTGTTCTTGCTTACTATTTGCATACAAAGCAATGATAGCTCCAATAACAATTAGTATATAGTTTAAATATTTCATTTAACCTTAGTTGAATTAAATGCAAATTAAAGGAAAATGTTGTGAAGTCAATAAAAGATTCTAGATTGGTTTTTTTACATTTGAAAAATGGAAGGTCTTGAGGAATATATGCTGCCCTGTTTAAACAAACAACTTTTTGGAGTGGATTGTTTTGGTTGTGGATTACAACGCTCTGTGGCGTTAATTTTAAGAGGAGAATTTGTGGAAGCCTTCTATATGTATCCAGCTATCTATAATATTTTATTATTACTGATTTTTCTTATATTTAATCTTTTTATAAAATTTAAGCACGATTACAAGATTAAAATGGGATTAATAATTATTACGGTCCTAATAGCTGTAATTGGCTATTTTATTAAATTAACTCACTAAAACCAATAAAATGGAACAACAAAAATTACCAAATTCAACACTTATTCTAGTTTTCGGAATCTTATCAATAGCAACGTGCTGTTGTTACGGTATTATAGGACTTATTCTAGGTATTATTGCTATTGTTTTAGCAAATAAAGCTGCTAAAGTTTATGCCGAAAACCCTGAAGCTTATACGGGTTATTCAAACGTAAAAACTGGTAAAATTTTAGCCATTATTGGTATTATTCTAAGTGCTTTATATTTTATTTTAGTAATCTGGATGATTACAACCTTTGGTTGGGAAACCATGCAAGATCAACAATTGATGCAAGAAAGAATACAAGAAATGATGGGCCAATAACGTATCAAATCAAACAAAAAAAGCGACCAAATTTGGTCGCTTTTTTTTATTCTTCAAATTGTTTAAAGGTTCTGGTTATAATATCTATACAGTCTAGTAATTGCTCTTTATTCATTACTAATGGCGGTGCAAACCTTATAATGTTACCATGAGTAGGTTTAGCTATTAAACCATTATCGCGTAAGGCTAAACAGATTTTCCAAGCGGTATCACCATCTTCCGTATCATTAATTACAACAGCATTTAATAAGCCTTTACCTCTTACAAGTGTAGCAACACTACTTGTTTTAATATATTTATTTAGTTCACTCCTAAAAATTTCACCTAAAGTAGCAGCATTTTCTGCCAATTGTTCATCTTCAACAACTTCTAATGCAGCAATTGCAACTGCTGCCGCTAACGGGTTACCTCCAAAAGTACTGCCATGAGTACCAGGCGTCATAACCTTCATAACATTATTATTGGCTAAAACAGCACTAACAGGATAGGCACCACCACTTAATGCTTTGCCAAGAATTAAAATATCTGGTTTTACATTTTCATGATCTACAGCCAACAATTTCCCCGTTCTTGCTATTCCTGTTTGAATTTCATCTGCTATAAATAAAACGTTATAAGCTTCACATAAGGCTTTGGCCTTAGCTAAAAACCCTTCAGAAGGCACATAAACTCCTGCTTCACCCTGAATAGGTTCTACTAAAAACCCACCAACATTAGGATTACTTTTTAATACCTGCTCTAATTGCTCTAAATTATCATATTCAATGCAAATAAAACCATCAGAATAGGGACCGAAATTTTTATTTGACGTACTATCACTAGAAAATGACACTATTGTTGTTGTTCTACCATGAAAATTATTATTACAAACTATTATTTTAGCCTCATTCTCGGGAACACCTTTTACCTCATAGGTCCATTTTCTACAAACTTTCAAAGCTGCCTCAACTGCTTCTGCGCCAGAATTCATTGGTAGCAACTTATCAAATCCAAAATACTCACAAGTAAACTTTTCGTAAAGCCCAAGTTTGTCGTTATAAAAGGCTCTAGAAGTTAGTGTAATTGTTTTAGCCTGTTCAATTAAAGCGTTAATAATCTTTGGATGACAATGTCCTTGGTTTACCGCCGAATATGCAGATAAAAAGTCATAATACCGTTTTCCGTCTACATCCCATACATATACTCCTTCTCCTTTACTTAGTACTACCGGAAGCGGATGATAGGTATTGGACCCATACTTGTTTTCTAATTCAATTGCTTGCTGTGATGTTAATTGTTCTAAAACAGCCATTTTAAAAAGTTTTTAATTAATAAAATAACCATTCCTGCTCTACCTTTATCCTTTCAGAAAGCTCTGAAAATTCAGCGTGGGAGAGAAATCATCCCTGGATAGGTACGCAATTTAACAAATATAAAGCGGTTTTAGAATAAAACTTATTCAGATATTTTGCTAGACAGAGAGGAAACCTGTAATTCTAATCGTTTTATCTCTCTTGTTAAAGCATTTCTATGCATCTGCATCCACATATATATTTTTATCATACTTATATAAAGAAAGCATAATAATACACCTGATATCCAAAGAATTAAATCATTGGTTTTATCGGCATCAAAAGTTTGGATTATACAATAAATCATTAAACCAAAAGCTATAGCAACCATTAAATTCATTATTAATGCTAACCATGAATTTTTACCTCTAAATAACCCTCCTAACATTTGAAATATGTTTTGTTCTTCTAATTCATCATAAAATTTAGCTTCTTCCTGCGTTAACGTCTCTTTAATTAATTTGTCAATGTCCTCCATATTATTTTTCATAATTTCTATGTTTAAGTATTATTTTTAATTTTTCACGAGCATGATATAACCTTGATTTTGCTGTTCCTTCGGAAATATTTAAGGATTTACTTATTTCTTTTAGCGAATAGTCTTCGGCATAAAACAATTTTATCACCATTTGCTGATTTAAATTCAGTGATTTAATAGCTTTAGATAATTGATGCTTTAGTAATTCCTTTTCATCGTCACTATTAATTTCCTCAGCTTCTTCACCATAATTATAAGTTTGTATGCGCTCCCTGGTTCTATTCTGTTTTTTAAGCCAATCAAAAGATTTATTACAAACAATGCGTAATGACCAACTTGCAAAGGTTTTGGGGTCTTTTAAATCATCTATCTTTTTAATAATAGTGTTCCATGTTTCCTGTGCAATATCTTTAGCAACATCAGCATCTTTTACTATCCAATACGCCTTATTACAAAAGGTTTTATGCCATCTTTTAACAAGTTGCGTAAAGGCCAAATTATTTCCAGATTTATAATCCTTAACTAATTCAGCATCAATAATACGTTGCTCTTTATTCATAAACAGAATCGCCCTTATACTCTAATGACTTAAAAAAATAAAAAAGGTTCATTTTATTTTTAAATCATTTAAAGTTAACAGAAATAAAACTGTATTTATTTATTGCTATTATTATTTTTGCAGGATGCCACGAAGAGAAAGAAATAAGTTTGTAAAACGAGGAGAAACTATAGAGTTACTCATTGAAGATTATGCCTTTGGCGGTAAAGGTATTGGACGAATTAGAAATGAACATGGTGAGTTTGTAGTTTTTGTACCCAATACAATTCCAGGGCAAACCGTAAAAACCCAAATAAAAAAATCTAGCAAAAAATATGCTGAAGGTAAACTACTAGATGTTATAAAGAGGTCGGAAGATGAAGTAGAAGTGCCCTACCAAGATATTCCTGGAGCGCCATACATTAATTTACCTATTGAAAAGCAACACGACTATAAAACGGTAAGTACATTAGAACTTTTTAGGCGCATAGGGAAAGTTGAAAACATAGAGTCTCTTTTTGATGAATTTATAAGTTCTCCAAGTACATTTCATTATCGGAATAAAATGGAATATGGTTTTTCGGCCATTGGCTATGACAGGGACAAAAAAACAGATGTTGATTGTTTTACTTTAGGGTTTAAAAGACGTGGACTTTGGTGGTGCGGTGAAAATTTAAATAAAGACAGTGGTTTGTTTGATGCTGAAGTAGAAAACAACCTTAAAAACATCCGTAACTACTGTGAGCAAACAGATTTAGCACCTTGGCACGCTCCAAGAAAAGAAGGTTTCTTTAGGTATTTAGTGGTAAGAAAATCATATAAAAACAACCAATTACTCTTTAATTTAGTAACTACTTCTTACCATTTACCAAAATTTAACCTCAATGATTTTGCTAATTATTTAGTAGAGCTATTTGGTGATAGAGTTGCAGGTTTTCTACATACAATAAATGATGAAATAGGAGACCGAACTATTGCTACTACTGGACGCATTAAACTTATTTATGGAGAAAACAAAATAGTAGAGGAATTACTAAACCTTAATTTTGAAATAAGCATGAAAAGCTTCTTTCAAACCAATCCTAAATCAGCAGAGAAACTTTACAGTAAAGTGATAGATTATGCTCTAGAAAACAAAGAAGCCGTAGACAACTCTGTGGTTTTAGACCTATTTTGCGGCACAGGAACTATTGGACAAATACTAGCATCTAAAGCTCACAACACTAAAATAATTGGTGTTGATATTGTTGCTTCTGCTATTGAAGATGCTAAAAAAAATGCAAAACGAAATAATATAAATGGTTTACAATTCTATGCTGCTGATGTTGGTAAATTCTTAAGCGAGCATCCAGAATATATTGGCAAAATAAGAACTATTATTCTAGATCCTGCACGTGCTGGTATTGCCCCAAAAACGCTGAAAAAAATAATAAACCTAAATGCAGAACGTTTGGTTTATGTATCTTGTAACCCTGCAACTCAGGCAAGGGATACAGAACATTTTAGAGCTGCAGGATATAATATAAAAAAGTTAAGTTTGGTTGATCAGTTTCCGCATACCTCGCATATAGAAACTGTAATGCTATTAGAAAAAGATTAAACCTATAAATTTTTAATGAAATATATAAGATTAATACTCATTCCAATTATTGCCTTAGTCATTGGAATAACCATTAGTTGTGAACGCGATGACATATGTGCTGAAAGCACAGTTACCACACCAAGATTAATTATAGATTTGTATGACATTGACGACCAAGAGAGTACTAAAAATGCCTTTAACGTGGTTGTTTTTGGTTTTGATAACGATGATATTCTTTCTGGTTATGCAAACGTAACTACAAACTCATTAGTTTTACCACTTAAAACAGATGCTAATACCACGCAATATGTGGTTCATAAAGATTATAGTTATGATGACAATGATACCCCTGACGACGTATCTGATGACATTATTGGAGGGAATCAGGACATATTAACCATCAACTATAGTAGAGAATTATTATATGTCTCCAGAGCTTGCGGGTACAAAACAATTTTTAACAACATTACTGTAAATATTGAATCAGACAGTGATAATTGGCTTATATCTACACAAGACTTAACCGATAATGAACCTATAGAAAATGAAAATGCAACACACTTTAATATCTTCCATTAGTAGTTTTCTATTAATGATAATTTTTTGTGTGTCTGTAAACGCACAAAATGATACCGAAATAACAACTGAGACTGATTCCATAAGGACTTTACAGAAATATGGATTAAGAATTACCGCAGATATAAGTAAACTGGCACGTACATTTCTAGATGATGACTACACCGGTTTTGAAGTAGCTGCAGATTTTAGGCTAAAACAGAATCTTTACGTTGCTGGCGAATTGGGTTTTGAAGAAAAAAACACTATTAATGATTATATGGATATAACCAGTACAGGGTCATATTTAAAGGCAGGCGTAGATTTTAATATGTACGATAATTGGTTAGATATGGATAATATGATTTACACCGGATTCCGTGTAGGCGCCAGTACCTTTAGTCACGATTTAAATAGTTTTTCGGTATATAGTAGTAATCAGTATTGGGCACCACAATTGACATCAAATGAAGTTCAAGAGTTTAATGGCTTAACAGCATTTTGGGCAGAGGTTATTTTGGGTATGAAGGTAGAGTTATTCAACAACTTTTTTATGGGGCTTAATGTGCAACTAAGACTATTGGCTAGTGAATCCGTTCCTAATAATTTTGAAAATGTGTACATACCCGGGTTTGGTAAAACCTATGATACTTCAGGTATTGGAACCAGTTATAGTTATACGTTATCTTACAGAATACCACTTTATAAAAAAGCAAAATAAGCTTTAAGAATAGATTAGTTTTTATTTAGAATTTGTTGATAAGTACCAATCGCCTATTGCACATTTTATGATAAAAACTTTAACTTAGCCTAAATACTAAGTTAAGCGCCACCTTTTTATAAGCAAGTGGTAACTTAATAAAAAACTCTAAACTAAACCTAAAATGAAGAATCCACAACTCACCAATTTTGTTATATTTTTATCCTTAATTGTTTCTTTAAATAGCTGTAAGAATTCGGATAAAAAACCTACTGAAACAAATACCGAAAAGGAAACATCTAAGAAGGCATATGCTAGTGATGTTATTCCATTTTTCAACCATTGGAATTTAATTTTAGGTGACGGTTCTAATGTTGGTCCAGCTGTAAATTTTGAGCACAAAGACTACTTTTATACATCAACTGATGAAAGTGGTAATTGGGTAGTATTCAAATCACCTAATGCAGGCGATACTCATGGTACTTCAAACAATACCAGAACTGAATTAGCTCAATTAAAAAAATGGTCTGCTATGACAGATGCTAAATTATCTGCAACTTTAAAGGTTATGAATGTTTCTGCTACTGGTGATGCAAGGGTAGCTTCAACACATTCAGTAGTTGTTGGGCAAATTCATAGTGCAGACCTTCATGAAAACGAGCCGTTAAAAATATTTTACAAGAAATTCCCTGGTCAAACTAAAGGCTCGGTGTTTTGGCATTATGAAATCAATACCGCAGGAGAAGATAATTCAAAACGATGGGACTATTCATCGGCCGTTTGGGGTAATGATTTTTCGGTGGTTGGTACTACAGAAAACACCTATCCTGAAGAACCAGAAGACGGTATAGCATTAGGTGAAGAATTTAGTTACCAAATTGAGATTAAAGCAGGTATGATGCACTTAACCTTTACTAGTAACGGGCATGATACCAAAACTTTTACCAAAAATTTAATTCAATCTGAATACTCAAAACCGTCTGACATTCCTCAGCAAACTCAAGATTTGTTTTTTCCAATTGGTCAAGATGGTGTAGAGCGTGAAATAGCATATGCCGAAGAAGGCCTGTTTTTTAAACTTGGTTGTTATAACCAAACCAACGGAAAATCTCCAGAAGTAAATAGAAACTGGTGCTCTGGTGCAGAAACTTTTGATGGCGATCTTCAAAAACAATATGAAACTGGTAACTATGCTGAAGTTTGGTTTAAAACTGGTGATATATTGGTTAGTGAAGATGCCTATTCTAACGAAGGGTATTTCCTTAAAAATGATTAATGAAGTATTTATACAAAAAATATAATCACTTAAAATCTTTACTTAATCAAAGTAAAAAACAAAATGAATAGCCCAAATAAGGTTATAAGGACTTGCAAAGTATATACAACTTTAAGCAAATGTTTTAATCTAGAAAAACATGCTTAATTAAAATGATTTTAAAGAATAACAAAGGGGATGTTTTTGAAGATTTTATTGATGTTAAGGAAAATAAAATTTCCCAATTCTTACCGCTCACCCATTCTGTTGCAGTTGTAATTCATGACGATAAACACCTGCTAGTTTTCAATAAACAAAAAGAACATTGGGAATTACCTGGAGGATTAATTGATAAAGGTGAAAGCCCAAGCCAGTGCGCCATTCGTGAAACAAAGGAAGAATCAAATCAAGAGATTTTAGATATTAAATTTCTTGGAATTATGAAATTTGAATTACAGCCAGATTACAGAATAAAAGTAAGGCGTGTAGAATTTGGCACTTTATACTTTGGCAAAATTAAAGAATTAGGGCATTTTGAAAAAAACCCAGAAATTTCAAAAATATGTTTTTGGGACGGTAAAGAAAATATTGGAACTATCCACTCTATTGATCTCAAAATTTTAGAGTTAACTAAGAAAAGGATAACTAGCTGTTTATAATTAGCAAATTTACTTATTGATTTTTTAACATGTAAATTCCTAGTTAGTATATCGATTGATTTAAATCATTGAAACAGCTTCCTAACTTTAAAACTAAAGGACACCCTCCAAAATCACTTCATATATTTCCCCTTTTTGCTACCAGCATAAATTTCATATTTTACTAACCTAGATTCTAACTTGGCATTAAAAAGTTGTATTTTTCTACTAGGGCGTAAACCTACATGTTTTAAGGCATCAAGATTAGAGGTTATAAACCAGGCATCAGTTCCAGGATAATTTTGTTTCAATGTATCGCCAATATTTTTATAAAAAGCTTCCATATCTATATTTAAACGCTCACCATACGGTGGGTTAAACACCATATGTAATTTTCCCTCTCCTCCTTTTTGAGTTTTAAAAAAATCTTCATGCTTAATAGTTATAAAATCATCCAACTGTGCATTTTTAACATTGTCTATGGCTTTATAAACCGCACTTGGTGCTTTATCATACCCAATAATTTTATAATGAAAATCGCGCGTTTTTTTAAGTAAAGATTCTTCTATTTTTTCAAACAATTCAACATCCCAATCTTGCCAACGTTCAAAAGCAAATTCTTTACGCATTAAATTTGGTGGAATATTGCAAGCAATCATAGCAGCTTCAATAAGCATGGTTCCAGAACCACACATGGGGTCCATAAAATCAGATTGTCCATCCCAACCAGATAGCATAATTAATCCTGCAGCCAAAACCTCATTAATAGGAGCAATATTAGTTGCGGTTTTATAACCACGTTTATGCAGTGAATCACCCGATGAATCTAACGAAATTGTACACTGATTACGGTCTATATGCACATTAATTTTTAAATCAGGGAATTTTAAATCTACATTAGGCCGTTGCCCTGTAGTATCCCTGAATTTATCTACAATAGCATCTTTTGTCTTTTGCGCTATAAATAAAGAGTGCTTGAATAAATGCGAATGAATAGTAGCATCAATAGCCAAAGAACCAGTAGGTTTTAAATAGTCTTCCCAAGACATTTTATATAATTTATTATATAAATCTTGTTCACCATTAACGGTAAACGTGTGTATAGGTTTTAATATTTTAATGGCCGTACGCAATCCTAAATTAGCCTTATACATAAAGCCTTTATCTCCAACAAAGCTTACATTTCTCACCCCCTTTTTTACTTCTTGAGCCCCAAGTTGTACAAGTTCATTTTCTAATAATTCTTCAAAACCAAATAAGGTTTTGGCAACCATTTTGAAATTTTCTTCCATGTTTCGCTACTACTTAATTGCTTAACTATTCTAGGCTGTAAAAATAGCGTAATTTTCTTCTGTGAGAACTAAATTTTTAAATGAAACGCACACATGAAAAAAATCACGTACTTTTGTGTTAAATTTATGTTAATGAAATTTGGGTTCATGAGTTCCATAATAATAAGCTACAAATAAAGCCTATCCACTTTAAGCATGATAACCCTATAAAAATGATTAATGATAGCAGATACTTCTACTTGGTTTACTTCTTGGTTTGATACACCATATTACCATATTTTATATAAAAACAGAGACGATATTGAGGCCCATGCCTTTATGGATACCCTTACCAACTATTTAAATATTCCTGAAAACGGAACCATTTTAGATTTGGCTTGCGGACGTGGAAGACATGCCCGATATCTTAACAAAATAGGTTACGATGTAACTGGCGTTGACTTAAGCGAAAATAGCATTGCTTATGCTAAAAAGTTTGAAAACCACCGCCTAAAGTTTAATGTTCATGATATGTGCAAACCTTACGGAAAGCAATTTGATGCTGTTTTTAACCTATTTACAAGTTTTGGTTACTTTGATGATGATGCTGATAACCTAAACACCATAAAAGCCATTAAAGCCACTATAAACGAATTTGGTTTTGGAGTAATTGATTTTATGAACAGTGAGTATGTTATAGACAATTTAGTACCAGAAGAAGTAAAGGTTGTTGATGATATTACCTTTAACTTAAAACGTTATGTAAAAGACGGACATATTATTAAAGATATTGAGTTCACTATTGATGAGCGCTTATTTAGTTTTCAAGAACGTGTAAGGGCTTTTACAATAAATGATTTTGAAAATTTGTTTAAAAAAGCTGACGTACATTTGCTTGATGTTTTTGGAGATTATAAATTGCGCAAGTTTAGAAACAATGCATCTGAACGTTTAGTAATGATTTTTAAATAGCCAATAATTGGCAGTAATAGCCCGCAATTTTGGGTGTTTTTTAAATGAGTGATTATCTTTTTCCTTTTTTAGCCGTTGTTTTAGGTGTTATTATAGCCACTTTTACTAAAAACCGTAAATCTTGGAACACCAAGCTCTTACTCTCTTTTAGTGGTGCTTTTTTATTAGCACTAACCTTATTTGAGTTACTACCAGAGGTTTATAATCATTTAGACGCAAAACAAACCGGACTTTTTATTATGTGCGGTATTTTACTTCAAATTATTTTAGAACTATTTTCTAAAGGTGCTGAGCATGGACACGTACATGTTCATCAAAACAGTAAAACATTTCCTTGGCTATTATTTATTAGTTTATGTATTCATAGTTTTTTAGAAGGATTTTCAATTCACGAACATAATGATATGGTGTATGGGGTATTAATTCATAAAATACCCATAGCCACAATAATAAGTATGTTTTTGTTTAAATCTGACTATGACAAATTTCAAATAACGGCCTTTTTAGTGGCTTTTGCATGCATGACACCACTAGGTACCTTAATATCTCATACTTGGGAAGCTATTGCTCATTACGGACATGTGCTAAATGCTATAGTAATTGGAATCTTTTTTCATATTTCAACTACTATTCTTTTTGAAAGCAGTGATGGACATAAATTCAACATGTCTAAATTTGTCGCTATTATTTTAGGAGTTATAATTGCATATTTTATTTAATTAAATTATGTTCTCTAAAGAAGAATCTAGAATATTAAGACAGGAGTTTTGGACCAGTTTTGGAAAGTCTTTTCCAAGAAAATGGATTCTTTATGATACCAAGTTGAAGGGCTTCAGCTTTAAATTTCATTTCGACACCAAAAAAGCATTGGTAGCTATTGATCTTGAAGACGATTTAGAACACCGAATTAAATACTGGGAAAAGTTAACTGCTCTAAAATCTATTTTAATTGATGATTTCTTACCTGATGCTATTTTTGATGAAGAATACATATTAGAGAATTATAAAGAGGTCTCTAGAATCTATATTCCTTTAGAGCAAAAAGTATCTATTCACAACAAAAACTCATGGCAAGTGGTTATGGAGTTCTTCAATGAAAAAATGAGCATATTTGAAGCTTTTTTTGAAGAATATAAAGAGGTTATTGAAGGTTAAACCTCTTTCACCATCTCAAAATCATCCATAATAAAACCGCCACCAATATCAATTACAATAGGACCAACTTTTTTAAAACCCAATTTTTCGTAAGCCTGTATAGAGTTAACATTATTGATATTTACAGTTAATCTAATCTTGTCCAGATTGTAGAACTTTGCTTTTTCTTCTACAAAATCCAGGGCTGTTTTACCAATTTTTATGCCTCTATACTCTCCAACTACGTATATTTTGCTTAAAAACATAGCTTCATTTTCTTTTTTTATTGAAAGATAACCAGATGGTACATCCTTAAAATAAAAGGAGTAATACTCATATCCATCAGCAACCTGCTCTTCAATAGCTTTTGCTGACTGGAATTTTTCTAACATATAATTAACCTGAGCTAAACCAATAATAGGTACGTAATGTTCTCGCCAAATAATATCTGCCAAACCCTCAATAATCTGGAAGTCCTTAAAAGTTCTAGCTATTTCAATATTAACCATCCTACTAAATTATATAAAAGAATATCATAAAAAAATGAAATATAGCCCCAGCTAAAACAAACAAATGCCAAATAACATGATTAAAAGGAATCTTTTCAATGGCATAAAAAATAATACCACCAGTATAGGCTAACCCTCCTGCAAATAATAAGATAATGGCATTACTGTCTACAACAGAAGATAAACTAGAAAAGTCAAAAACTATTAACCAGCCCATCACCAAATAGAGCAATGTAGAAAACGCCTCAAACCGACCCGTAAAAAAAAGTTTTAAGATAACTCCAAAAGCCGCAATTCCCCAAACAACCCAAAATAACAACCAACCTAAGCTGTCATTTAAAGTGATAAGCAAAACTGGAGTGTACGTTCCTGCAATAAGGAGAAATATACTTATATGATCTACTATTCTAAAATAATGTTTTTTGGTCTCCTTAATTACGGAATGATATAAGGTTGAAGCCAAGAATAAAACAATGATAGAAACACCATAAACAATAACACTAAATAAGCTCCAATCAGTCTTTTTAGTATCAAAAACTATAAGTAAAATTAAAGCAACAATTCCAAAAAAAGTACCAAAACCATGTGTGATAGCGTTCAGTTTTTCTTCAAAAGGAGATTGTTTCCGCATGCTAGTCTTTTGTAGAATCGTGATTCACCCATTTATCAGTTAAATCATAGAAATCAAATTCAATAGCTGATTTTTGCCTTTCTAAACGTCCACTCTGAAAGTTGCGCTGTAGAATATCCTCAATCAGATAATCCTCCTTTACTTGATCTGGATTAAATTCTCGTTTTAACGAAATATCAAACATACTAGCTGTAGTATTATACCAAAAGGCACGCCATCCATTTCTAAGCTCTTTTACCAAATCAAAAGCTGTTCTTCCTGTTTGTCTATGTATTAATTTTACAAGAATCTGTCCTTCAGTCCTACTCATCTTCTTAAGTTTTTCTGAAAACTCACCTTCAATATACTTTTGTACACGCTTGGTATATCTTTTTTTGTCTCTGTTTCGTTTCAAAGTTGTTAATCTTTGTGTCATAGAATCCAACCTATCCGCTGCTAATTTTGCATAAGGATAAACTTTTAGCGTTTTTCGACGAAGTATTAAATATCTAATACGGTCATTCTTACTATCAAACTTAAGCTTATGCAAAAGTTTAACTTCTTCTAAATCAATTGAGGTTCTTGGAACAGAATCACCTTCAATAATAATATATTCTATTGTTGAAATAGAATCGTTCTGCACATCATTAGTTTGTGCTATCAAAAGTGCTGGTAGTAATAAGAATATGTACTTAAAAATGTTCATAAATCTATTTCTGAAGCTTTGGCTTTCAAAATTAACAATTTACTAATTCTAAAACGCCTTTTAACACGGGATATTTTTATTTGATTAAAATACTAGCTTTCATTAATATTCTTATTTTAGTGCAAAACTTTTATATATGTCGAAGAAGCAAATTCTGAATAAAAAATCAATTGATTTTCTAGAAAAATATTTAAATAATGCTGCTCCTACCGGTTATGAATGGGATGGACAGAAATTATGGATGGATTATTTAAAACCTTACGTTGATGAGTTTATTACCGATACCTACGGAACTGCTGTTGGTGTTATAAACCCTAAGGCAAAATACAAAGTTGTTATTGAAGGTCATGCAGATGAAATTTCATGGTATGTAAATTATATAAGTGATAACGGACTAATTTATGTTATTAGAAATGGTGGAAGTGATCATCAAATAGCACCAAGCAAAGTGGTAAATATACATACTAAAAAAGGTATTGTTAAGGGGGTTTTTGGTTGGCCCGCCATACACACTAGAAATAGAGCTAAGGAAGAACCTCCAAAACCTGATAATATTTTTATTGATTGTGGATGTGCAAACAAGGAAGAAGTTGAAAAATTGGGAGTTCATGTAGGCTGTGTTATTACTTACCCTGATGAATTTCATATTTTAAACGATGATAAATTTGTTTGTAGAGCAATTGATAACCGCATGGGTGGTTTTATGATTGCTGAAGTAGCACGTTTATTAAAAGAAAATGATATAGAATTACCTTTTGGATTATACATAACTAATGCTGTACAGGAAGAAATAGGCTTACGTGGTGCTGAAATGATTACGCAAACCATTAAACCCAATGTGGCTATTGTGACAGATGTAACACATGACACCACCACCCCAATGATTGAAAAGAAAAAGGAAGGGCATTTGGAAATGGGTAAAGGTCCAGTAGTTGCCTATGCCCCTGCGGTTCAACAAAAATTAAGAGATTTAATTATTGAAACAGCTGAAAAAAAAGAGATTCCTTTCCAACGTTCGGCGCTTTCAAGAGCTACTGGAACAGACACAGATGCTTTTGCCTATAGCAATGGTGGTGTTGCTTCTGCTTTGATTTCCTTACCACTTCGTTATATGCATACCACTGTTGAAATGGTTCATAAAGAAGATGTTGAAAACGTAATAAAGTTAATATACGAATCACTTTTAAATATTAAAGACGGAGATACTTTTAGTTATTTTGATTAATAATAATTCCCGCTTTTGCGGGAATCTTTTTATATATGGATGAACGCATAGATATTGTTGATGCTAAAGGCATTCCAACCGGACAATCTGAATTAAAATCTGTAATTCATAAAAAAGGACTGTATCATAATACTGCCCATATTTGGTTTTACACTACAAAAGGTGAAATTCTATTGTCTCAACGTTCTTCAAAAAAAGTTATATGCCCCTTAATGTGGGATGTCTCGGTTGCAGGACATATTGATGCGGGTGAATCTATCATACAAGGCGCTATTAGAGAAATTCAAGAAGAAATAAGTTTAACAATTTCAGAAACTGATTTAAAAACAATTGGTGTTTTTGAATGTTTTCAGAGCTATGATAATGGTATTAATGATAATGAATTTCATAATACATTTATTGCTAAATTCAACGCGCCTCTTGCTGAGTTAACTCCGCAGAAAGGAGAAGTTGAAGCTCTTAAATTAGTTACGTTTGCCGAATTTCAAAAACTCATTGATACACTTGGAAACAATGGAAATCACTTTGTTCCTTCCAATAAAAGTTATTACAAATTTGTCCTTAAAAAAATATCTGAATCCGTTAGATTATGAATTTATTACTTTTTGCTGTTGCTCCCGTTTTTATAGTTATTCTCTATATATATTATAAAGACAAATACGAAAAAGAACCTAAAAGACTACTAATTTATAGTTTCTTATTAGGAGCTATTGTAAGCATAATAATTACTACTATTCTTTACTATGCAATAGGTATTGTGATAGAACTTAACCAAATGAGTGTTATTCAACAATTCATTCGGGCATTTTTTGTAGTTGGTTTAACCGAAGAGTATAGTAAATACATTATTGTTAGGTATTTTGCCCAAACTAAAAAAGAATTTAATGAACCTTTTGATGGTATTGTATATGCCGTTTTGGTATCAATGGGTTTCGCTGCTACGGAAAACATTTTTTATGTACTTGAAGGAGGATACCAAACAGCAATTTTAAGAGCTTTCACTGCCGTTCCGGCACATGCTACTTTCGGAATTTTAATGGGGTACTATATGGGAAAAGCTAAGTTTTCAAATAATAAAATAGTATTAAACCTAACAGGGTTATTGTTAGCAACAATATTTCACGGAGCTTATGATTTTTTCCTGTTTATAGATTTCATTCCCGGAATATGGTTAGGTGCTTTCGTTTCGTTAATAGTTGGAATAGTATTATCAAGAAAAGCTATAAAACGCCACCAAGAAAGATCTAATTTTAAGAGTTAATAGCCTCTTGCCAAGTCTACCATATTTAGCAATTTTTCACCTTGTATATAGCGCCTAAGGTTTTCTCTTATAATTATTAGGCCATTTTTACTTGTTAAATCAGACCTTCCTGCAGTATGTTGTGTAATAATTACATTGGGAATTGACCAAAGTTTATGATCTTTAGGTAATGGCTCTGGGTCAGTAACATCAAGTCCAACTCCACTTAACTTTCCATTAATAAGCGCAGCTATTAAAGCCTCTGTATCAGTAGTTTTACCTCTTCCAACTGAAATATAATAACTTCCCTTTTTTAGATTATTAAAGAAAGTTTCCCCAACAAGGTTCTTTGTTTTATCTGTAAGTGGTAATGCATTTACTACAATATCTGCCTGCTTTGCTAATTCCAATGTTTCATCACTAAGTCCAACATAATCAACATAATCTGGACCCGTTCTACTCGAATTCCTTGTTCCTATTACTCGCATTCCCAAACTATTACCGCGAAAAGCTACTTGATTTCCAATACCTCCTAACCCAAGAACCAACAAGGTTTTACCTTTTACCGAAATTGCATTAGGCGCACTAGAGTCTCTTCCCCTATTCCAGTTGGAAGTTGATTTTAGATCTTGAAACATTGGTATTCTACGAGTCAATGCCATCATTAAGGCTACACTATGTTCTGCTATGGTTTCACTACTTGCCTTAGCATTATTTGTTGCAATCAATTTAGAAGTTTTAATTTCTGGAATTGTTGCGCACCTATCAATACCTGCAGAGGTTATATGAATATAATCTAGGTTTTCACCTTTGGCAATAAGATTTGTACACCCACCAATATAAACATCGCTATCAACAATACTTTCCTCAATTTCAGATTGAGAGCTAACAAATTCAATTGGTACACCATCTGTTACTTCTAGAATCCATGCTTTAGAACCAAAACCACTAGTTACTCTCGAATTAAACCTCATGGTTATCTTTTTAGGTCTTGACCACCCTTCCATGTCCTTACTTGCAATTTCAGATTCTTTAATTCCTAAAACATTTATTAAGGAATCTATATTATTATCATCAACCTGTCCAATAGAAGAAAAACCAATAAGTAAAAATAAACCAACCACAATTGTATGTAACCTTTTCATAATAAACCAAATAAGTCATGAAGTTACTATTTTCAACATCAAATAGCAAGTAGTTTAGGTCATTGAAAATCATTTTTAACTTTAAAAATATGAACCAAATTAAAAACCCCTTCATCTAAGGACATATAACTCCTTAAAAGAAGAGGCAATTCTAATATAAACTGTTAATTTACAATAATGTAGATTCAGTAAATCTAGCATCAAATCTTAACATGATTTCATCTTTTGCTTTAATTGTTCCTAATAATGCTTCGGGTGGTATTAAATTAAAATCTGTCATTTTTAACTTAATTCTACCTTTAAGATTTACCTTATTATCAACAATGGTTACATTAAAAGCAATAGGTGTTAATTTTTTTATACCAGCAATCGTTAAATACCCTAATGTCTCAAGTTCAAAAACACCGTTACTTTTTTTAGTTATATCACTAACTTCAGTAAGAGTGAATAAAATAAATTTATACTTATCTGCCTTTAAGGTTTTTGAAGCCGTTTCAGATATACCTGGCTTTGCACCTTTTAAACTTTCTGTAAATACCGTGAGCGATAAATGATTTATTTCGCAAGACTCAAAATTATTGAAACTTATAGACCCTTGTTGGGTCCTTGCATCTACTTTCCAACCATGTAAATTAGATGTACCAAAAACAGTTAATGTAGATTCACTGTTTTCAAGTCCCAACATTTGACCCTGTGAATAGTTAACTGAAAACCCAATTGCAACTATGCAAATAATTAGCCTTTTAAAAAAATTTATAGTATTCATGAGATTAATATTAAATGATTAAAATTATTTAGCAAATTTCATTTTTTTAATATTATCAAAAAATGATTTATATCAGGTTTTTATTAAAAATATCGTATTTTTACATCATATATAAGAGTTGAAATTGAAATATTCATAAAATTATCATGTTTAAGGACTAAAAAACAACAGCACCAAAGTTCTTAATAACATGATCTAACTCATATTTTTAATCTATGTTTTAAATAATTTTATTCAATTATTCTGTTGGGGAATTATTTCAAAAACTTCTATTTCAGAATAACTATATTTACCTAAACCAATTATTATAATTATGCAAAAGGTTTTCAAGACTAGGGTTAATGATGCTTTTGATTTTGAAATTAATACTGATGATGTGTCTAAACTTGATATATTGAAAGTTTCAGAATTGAAGTACCATATTCTACAAAACAATCAATCTTATAATGCAGAAATTGTTGAATCCAATTTCAACAGTAAAACCTATCGGGTTAAAATAAACAACAACCTCTATAAAGTTGATATTTTTAATGACTTAGACCTTCTTATAAAGGAAATGGGATTTACCATTGGAACTACAAAGCATGTTAATTCCATTAAAGCGCCTATGCCAGGACTTATTTTAGAGGTTAATGTTGAAGTTGGTCAAAAAGTTAAAGAAGATGATGCTTTATTGATTCTTGAGGCCATGAAAATGGAAAATGTTATAACATCACCTAGAGATGGTATAATAAAATCAATTAGCGCTGTAATGGGTGATGCAGTTGAAAAAAACCATTTGTTAATTGAATTTGAGTAGAAAATGAAAAAGATATTAGTAGCAAACCGAGGTGAAATTGCCATAAGAGTGATGAAAACCGCTAAAAAAATGGGTATAAAAACAGTGGCTATATATTCTACTGCTGATAGAAATGCACCTCATGTAAAATTTGCTGATGAAGCCGTTTGTATTGGTGAAGCTCCATCTAGTGAATCTTATTTAAGGGGTGATAAAATCATTGAAGTTGCCAAAAACCTTCATGTTGATGGGATTCATCCTGGGTATGGTTTTTTAAGTGAGAATGCTGATTTTGCTGAACTCACAGAAAAAAACAATATTGTGTTTATTGGACCACGTTCAAAAGCCATCAAAATAATGGGAAGCAAATTAGCTGCAAAAGAAGCGGTTAAAGCTTATAATATTCCCATGGTTCCAGGAATTGATGAAGCCATTACTGATGTTGAGAAGGCTAAAAGCATTGCAAGAGAGATAGGTTTCCCTATTCTAATTAAAGCTTCTGCAGGTGGTGGTGGTAAAGGTATGCGTGTTGTTGAAAAAGAAAGTGATTTGGAATCTCAAATGACAAGAGCCATTAGTGAAGCAACCTCAGCCTTTGGTGATGGTTCTGTTTTTATTGAGAAATACGTCACTTCACCAAGGCATATTGAGATTCAGATAATGGCAGATAGTCATAATAACATTCTTCATTTCTTTGAACGGGAATGTAGTATACAGCGCAGGCATCAAAAGGTTGTAGAAGAAGCCCCTTCTGCTGTTTTATCTCCAGAATTACGAACCAAAATGGGAGAAGCAGCTGTAAAAGTTGCTAGATCCTGCGACTATTTAGGAGCCGGAACAGTAGAGTTTTTAATTGATGCAGACCATAATTTCTACTTTTTAGAAATGAATACCCGTTTACAAGTAGAACACCCTGTGACCGAATTAATTACAGGTATAGATTTGGTAGAACTTCAAATAAAAGTGGCGCGTGGTGAAGCACTTGATATGAATCAGGAAGATTTGAATATAGAAGGTCACGCTCTAGAACTAAGGGTCTACGCTGAAGACCCTTTAAACGATTTCTTACCAAGTGTTGGCAATCTAAGTACGTATAAGCTTCCTGTAGGGGAAGGTATTCGTGTAGATAATGGTTTTGAAGAAGGCATGGATATTCCTATTTATTACGATCCTATGCTCTCAAAATTGATTACCTACGGAGCAACCCGAGAAGAAGCTATTCAACTTATGATAAAAGCCATTGAAAATTATCAAGTAGAGGGTGTTCAAACAACATTAGCTTTTGGAAAGTTTGTTTGTGAACACGAGGCTTTTTGTTCAGGAAACTTTGACACGCACTTTGTTAAAAATTTCTATTCTCCAGAAGCGTTGCAGCAAAAAACCGAAAACGAAGGTAAAATTGCTTCATTAATAGCTTTGAAACAATATTTAAATGACCAAAAACTTTTAAGGTTACCAAACTAATCACTTATGGATTCTAGAATAAAAAAACTTAACGAACATGTTGCCTTAGCACATTTAGGTGGCGGACAAAAGCGAATAGATAAACAACATGCTAAGAAAAAACTAACAGCCAGAGAACGTATTGATTACTTAATGGATGAAGGCTCTTTTGAAGAAATCGGTGTATTGGTAACACATAGAACTACTGATTTTGGTATGGACAAAGAAATTTACTTTGGTGACGGTGTTGTTACCGGTTATGGCACAGTTAATGACCGCCTAGTATATGTGTACGCCCAAGATTTTACTGTATTCGGTGGTGCCCTGTCTGAAACACATGCTGAAAAGATTTGTAAAATCATGGACTTAGCAGTTAAAGTTGGAGCTCCCATTATAGGCCTAAATGACTCCGGTGGAGCACGTATTCAGGAAGGCGTAAAATCACTTGGTGGCTATGCAGATATATTTTACAGAAACGTACAAGCCTCTGGAGTTATACCTCAAATATCTGCCATTATGGGGCCTTGTGCTGGAGGTGCAGTATACTCACCAGCAATGACCGACTTTACGATCATGGTAGAAAACACAAGTTACATGTTTGTTACAGGCCCTAGTGTAGTGAAGACTGTAACCAATGAAGAAGTAAGCAGTGAAGAGTTGGGTGGTGCATATACACATGCCTCAAAATCTGGGGTAGCACATAAAACTTCAGCAAATGATATTGAGTGTCTTGAAGACGTTAAAAAACTACTTAGTTATTTACCACAAAACAATACGGAAACACCCGAAAATTTAAACTTCTCTCCAGAAGACGAAATCAGAGATGTTCTGTCTGGAATTGTTCCTGAAAATGCAAACAAACCTTATGATATGCATGAGGTTATTTCGGGCATAATTGATACAGATTCATTCTATGAAATCCATAAAGATTATGCAGAGAATATCATTGTTGGTTTTGCAAGATTAGGAGGTAGAAGTGTTGGAATAATTGCCAATCAACCTATGTTTCTTGCGGGTGTTTTAGATGTCGATAGTTCTAAAAAGGCGGCAAGGTTTACACGATTTTGCGACTGCTTTAACATACCGCTATTAGTTTTAGTAGATGTTCCTGGTTTTTTACCAGGCACTGATCAAGAATGGAATGGCATTATTGTTCATGGAGCCAAACTTTTATATGCCTTAAGTGAAGCCACGGTGCCAAGAATAACGGTCATTACAAGAAAAGCATATGGTGGTGCTTATGATGTAATGAATTCTAAACATATTGGTGCTGATTTAAATTATGCATGGCCAGGAGCTGAAATAGCGGTAATGGGTGCCAAAGGAGCAAGTGAAATTATATTTAAACGCGAAATTGCTGAAGCCAATAATCCGGCAGAAAAACTGGCTGAAAAGGAATCTGAATATGCTGAGAAATTTGCCAACCCTTATAGAGCTGCTAGACGGGGATTTGTTGATGAAGTCATTTATCCTAAAAACACAAGAAGGAAATTAATAAAGGCATTTTCAATGTTAGAAAACAAAGAGGTTAATAAACCGAAAAGAAAACATGGGAATATTCCTTTATAATATAAAATCAAAAAGGAGGCTCCCTAACTCGCCTCCTTTTCTTTTAACCTTTAATCATTAATAAACCATTAAGTTTATTACAATTAATTTCAATTTCATAAATTTTGTTTTTTAACTAAAAAAGTCTGATAAATTTTATCATAATCTTTTTTAGAAACCAACCAATAGTAAAACAAAACAAATGAATCCCTTACGAGATATAATTGTTGATTAATAGCTAAGCAAATATCATAAACTCCACTTAAAAATACAGTCTTAATTACTACGCATTCACTACGCATCTTTAAAATTAAGCTGTTATTACTGATAATTTGAGCCAATGGGCCCTAGTTTATATGTAAAAAAGTGTTTTCAAGAAATTGAAGAAGAGTTGTTTCCTTTTTATCAAAGTTTAACTTTTTGGTAATTCTATAACGTTTACTTTCAATAGCTCTTACCGTTGTATTTAGAAAAACGGCAATCTCCTTATTTTTAAAACCAATGAATAAATAGTAGCAAATAATAACTTCAGAATCATTTAACTCTGGATATAGGTCTTTTATTCCCTTAAAAAAATCAACATTAAAATCATTTACCAGCTCTAGATGGTTTTCACTCTTATCTAAAAGCGTTGATGATCTTAAATGTAATGCCGTATAAAATTCTTTTATCCTTTTTCTTTGAAGAATTACATCATCCAATGAAGAAATATTTTTAACTTCAATTTTTAAACCGCTAATAAAGTCTTCTAAACCTTGTACCTTAACAGCTAGTTTCTCATTTGTGGACTTTAAATATGATAATTTTTGTTTTTGATTGTCCAAACTATTTAGTTTTTCTTTCTGCTTTTTATAAAACACAAAATAAATAAGGCTAATCCCTAAAAAACTAAAAATCAAAACCGTTCCTAGTACTTCATAAAGCCTTTTTCCTTCAACTTCATTTACTAATTTGTTCTCTGTTTTAAGGAGGGCATCATTAATAGTAAAACTAGAATTTACAAGATTTTTTAATAATTTTTCTTCAAAAATTCTCAATGAGTCCAAATAATTTTTTGATGCATTTAAATCTCCTAAATAATTATTTACTTCCGCATTAAGAGAATAATATTCCTTAATGGTTTCTTCTTCCATACAAGTTCTGATTAATGATGCTTTCTCAAGATGATGTAAAGTTGAATCAATTTGCTTTTCTTCAAAATATACATCAGCGAAACATACATTAAGTGTTGCTTTAAAAGAATTAAAATTAAAAGATGAAATAGTGGAATTGCTTTCAAGGTTTTTAAACATCTTAAAATTAGAATAAGCATTCTTAAAATCTTTTAAATAAAGATAATTTGAGGTTAACATATACCTTGCAAATAAATGATAATATGCATCATCCTTAATATTTATATATTCATCTAGATGCTTATGTATTAATTTATTACTTAATTCCATCTCACCGTCTAAAAACTTAATATAAGCCTGCATCTGTTTAACCTCTAAAACACCATTTCGATAATTGGCTTTTTTGTAATATTCCTTAGCCTTACTTAAAAACACCATAGCTTCTGGGTCTTTATTCGTAAAATACATGGTATGGAAAAGTTCTATACAAGAGCCCCCTGCTATTTTATAGTTTTTTTCAATTTCAGCATATTTAAGTGCCATAATCTGACATTGGTGCTCATCTGATATTTCATTAAAACCATCATGAATTAGAGCCTTTATTGAGTAGTATTCTGCTAACCTTCCCTCAATATAGTTATCTATTGGTTTTGGTATGGAATCTAAAAATTTAAGTGTTTTTTGATTATCATAATCAATATGATAATTAGCAGAATCAATTAGGCGTTTGTATTCATTTTGACCACATAATGAATTGAAAATTAGGACACAAAAGAACACAAGACCTTTTGTTTTCAAATTGTTGTTGAGAGATTTTAACAAAAGAATTACTTAAAATTAATAACAATTAAACAAATGTAAGATAAAATATACAATATAAGCAAGAGTATTAAAAAATTTAAAGCCTAAACAATAACCCAAATTCTATATTTGTGGTGTTATGACCTCTATTTGGTTGTTTAAAATCTAAATTAGAGGTATGCCTTATAGAATACCTAAAATCTAATACAATTCTACTTATAGAGTACGATAACCCTAGCCCAAATACATCAGAAAAAGCAAAACCTTTAGCTAATCTTTCTGTTTCCTTATTTGATATCATGGGTCCTACCCCTCCAATTACATTAGCACTTAAATTTTTATAAAGCCTATACCTAACAAGAATTCCACAATTCAATACATATTCAGTAATACGCCTCTTTGTAGTGTGTAATTCCCTTAATTTTTGGTAATCTTTAATTTCAGTCGAAATTAAACTTTCATTTAAAAGTTGGTGTTTTGCAATATTAATACTCGGTTCTAATTGAAACTCATAAGCCCATCTCCCCTTTTGCTTTAACCTATAATTTACTATGGTTTTATAAAATACTACAGTATGTCTATGATCTTTTAAAAAATATGGAAATTTACTTTGCGACCCTTGACCATAAGCAATACCCAGTTTAAAATTTTCTTTTTTTAATTGAGCCGGTAGGTCAAAAATGTCACCCAATAAAAAAGAAAAAATAAAAATATAGAGAATATATTTATTTTTAAATTTCATTGAAATTCAAGTACGTACGTTTACTATAAATATAAGAAATTTATATCAAATCACCTCCGAACCTATATCTTATCTAAAACATACTTTATTCTAAGGAGTCTAATAAACGCCTATGATAATTAATTTGACCTAAATGATATGCTAAATGTGTAGTTAAGTGTACTAAAAAATATTCGGTAGTCATTGGCTTTCCAAAAACCTCAACCGGGTAAACTTCTTCTAATGTTTTTGTTGATAAGTGCTTAAGCACCTTCTCAATCATTTGAACAGTATCATCAATCTGAATTAACATATCTTTCTTAGGTATGTTATTCAAAGAAAATTCTAAATCTCGCCGTCTAACATATCCCGAATTTCCAATTATGGCACCAATAAAGTGATTTAAGTTCCCTATTACATGCAAACATAAATTACCTGCTGTATTATTTATGTCCTTATCTAAAAACCAAAGGCTACTTTCAGTCTTGTAAGCGTCTATTTCTATTTTCAATTTGTTTAGGTCTCTTTTAAATAATTGTATTAAAGTATCAGGTAGCATAATTATAAGTTTAATAAAATTAAAAGTAGCTTCTTAAAAATATCACAATGAAATCTCTACCACTAATGTAAGCACTTCAAAATAAATTTAAAAACACATTAAAATAACATATGGTCTTACATCATTTTATTAATTTTATAGCATGTAAATTAATAGAAATAATAAAATAAAAAGGCATCATGAAAATTTTAGGTATTGGAAAGAATTATGTAACTAATAAAAGTGAAATAGCTAATATTAAGGACGGATATCAACTTATTTTTCTTAAAGCTGACAGCACTTTAGTAACGGATAATAAAGATATAAAATATCCTTCCGATATTTCTGACAAAGTGGCTTATGAAGTAGAGTTAGTTGCAAAAATTGGTAAAGCTGGTAAAAATATTTCTGCAACTGAAGCAGCTTCTTACATTTCTGAATTTGCTATTGGAATAGATTTTACTGCAAAAAACCTTATCACTGCAAGTAAAGAAAAAAATCATCCCTGGGTATTTGGTAAAGGGTTTGATGGAGCTTCGCCCATTTCTAATTTTAAACCTATATCAGATTTTCCTGACTTAAATGATGTAAATTTTGATTTGAAAATAAATGGAGAACTGGCTCAAATAGGAAACACTGATTTTATGATATATAGCTTTGGAGAAATCCTCGCTTATATTTCTAAATATATGACTTTAAATCCAGGTGATTTAATTTTTACTGGAACACCAGCAGACGGCATTGGATTAATTAATAAAGGTGACCATTTACAGGCTTCAATTGAAGGTGAGGTACTTTTAGATTTTAAAATGATATAAAATATTCATTTGCAACTATGAAAAGCTACCCTATAGGTAGCTTTTTTTAGCCATAAAACTACATTTAGCTTGGTGGGTAACACAATAATATTTTAGAAGCTATTTTAGACTGAAAAGTAATTTCATCAATGGCTGCTGATAAAAATATTTCATCACCTTGAGAATATTCATATTCTTTCCCCCCACATAGCATTACTCCTTCACCAGTGTATATTACCGCTACTCTGAAAGCTCCATTAGCTTTTATGCTAATAGTTCCATTTAAATCGAGTTCTTCCAATCCAAAACAATCCGTATGCTTTTCGTTAAAAATAGATTTTAATTTATAGCCTTTTGCTTCATCTAAAACCTGAGGCTCTATTTTCCACTTAGCCATGGCTTCCTTATAGGAATAGGTACTATAATGGAAACACTCTAACATCTTATCTGCACCCAAACCTTGATGAATTAATTCATCTGAAATCTCAAGTCCGGCGGGTGTTACTTTTTCAACGCGCATAGTATAATCTGTTGGTTCTTGTACCTCCATTAAAAAACACCCGCTACCAATAGCATGCGGAACGCCACCATAAACCATAAAAGCATCACCAGGTTTAATTTCAATACGGTGCAGGCAATTAAGCATGCCCGCAATATCTTGATTTAAAAAATGTTGTTTCCATATTTCTGGAGTAACACCTTCTTTAAACCCCATATATACAACTGGTTTTTCGCCACCTACCTCTCGCTTGTTTAAAACATACCAAGATTCTGTTTTACCAAAATTAGAATTAAGCATTTTTTTGGCATACAACTTATCCGGGTGCACCTGAATAGTTAAGCGCTCTTTAGCATCTAGCATTTTAATTAAAACACCTGTTGTTCCATATTTTTCAGCAATTTTTTCACCTAAATAAAGCGTTTTATCTGAATCAATCAGGTCTTTCAAAGATATAATGCCTTCTGGGGTATTTATTAAAGATAAACCCTCTCTTTCAGGCCTTCCTTTACCTCTTGCGGTAACTGTAGACATAATCCACTCTTCAGGCAAATCTCCATCTATTTCGGAATCACTTCTCTTCCACTTATCAATTAATGCGCCTCCTTCATAGGTTCTCCAAACTCTATTATGATTTTGCTTTAATGGTATATAGGCATATTGCCTTAAATCATTGTTCATATTTACTTAACTAATCAGTTGTATAACACCTTTTATTCCTATTACCGAAGTAAAAATTGAAAATAAAAAAAGGATAACCAAAAATACATTTGTTAAAACTGAATTCTTATACTTTCCCATTAAATCTTTTCGGTTTGTTAAATATAAAATACCTCCTACGGTTAATGGTAAAATTATTGAGTTTAATGCTTGAGAAATAATCATCACAAAAACAGGTCTCGCATTAAAAATTGGCACTACTAAACCTAATAAAGATATTAGTAATACCATCACTCGGTATTTAGGTAGTGTCATTTTTCGTTCAGAATTATTATAATCACATAACAACCATGGTAACATTAGAATATTAGGAAATTGAGATGAAACACCTGCAGAAACTATACCTATAGCAAATACAGATGTAGCAAAACTTCCTGCAAGAGGTTCTAGAAGTTCAATCATTTGAGATGCCTTAGATAAGCCAATGCCTTCTATATATAAGGTACCAGCAGCCGCAGCCATTATTGATGAACTAATAACAAACATTAAGGTTACAGATACTATAGCATCATTACGCTGCTTTTTAAAATCATTTATGGTCCAACCAGCTTCTTTTACCAAGGTTGTTCTTATAATAAATAAACCAGAAAACACTGTAGTTCCTACCAAAGAGGCTATAACTAAAAAGGGGCCTTTTTCTTCATTTAAATTTTCAGGAATATTTGGAATCAAACCTTTTATAATCTCTGAAGGTGGTGGTGTTAAAATGAAAAAGTTTAGCAAAAAACTAGCAGACATTATGGCCACAATTACAGCTAAAGCCCTTTCAAAAAACTGTGTTTTACCATTCCAAAAAATAAAATAAACCAATGAAATAAAAAAAATGGCGAAGTAAATTGGAGATATTCCCGTGTCTATAACAGATTTAGACCATTCATAACAAATATCTGCTACAATGCCCATTACTCCCATAACACTACCACAAACACCAGCTGTTAAAGCCACTATAAAGAAGATACCTACCCCAGGATGAATATGTTTTTTAAATGCTTTTAAAGCCGTTTCGCCAGTAACAAGAGTGTAACGACCGTAAAGAGTAATCATTAAAAAGGTTGCTAGACAAGAAGCTACAATGGTCCATAATAAAGACATACCATAGGTTGCACCTGCTTTTGCCATAGCAGTAACGCTTCCTGTTCCAATATTAAACCCAAGCAGAAAAATTCCTGGTAAAAATAGAACAATGCCCTTTTTTATTTTTTCTTTTAATGAAGTTCCCAAAAGGTTTATTAGTTTAGTGGTTAGAATTGTTAAATATAATAACTAGTTTAATAACCCCACATAAATAATTATTTAAAGTAATTATGGCTTACGATGAATATTTTGCAGACCGCATAAGGCAACAACTCAAAGAAAAAAAAGCAAATTTCTCGGAGCTAAAAATGATGGGTGGCTTGTGTTTTAAACTTGACAATAAGATGCTTTGCGGTATTCATATTGACAAAAAATACGGTGATAGCCTTTTAATGGCTCGTATTGGTGAAGAAGCTTATTTAAAAGAACTAGAAAAAGAAGTATGCCTCCCTATGGACTTTACAGGTCGGCCAATGAAGGGTTATATTTTTGTAACACCTGAGGGTTTTGATTCTGAAGCTGACCTAAGTTATTGGCTAGATCTGTGCATTACTTTTAATCCTTTGGCAAAAGCCAGCAAACCAAGAAAGAAGAAATCTTAATTTCATCATTTTTTAAAAAATTCAATTCGAAACTATCAATCACTTATCTGTGATGTTTTTTTCTGTTATTCAAAAGTCTAAATATTAAGGAGTTTTTTATCCTTTATTTAGAATTATTATAAATTACTGAAAGAATATAACTTAAAATCTAAACATGACAAATGTTAGTTTTTTATACTAATACGCATATTAATTTTGACTGAGTAATATTTAAGATATAATACTCTTTTAAAACTACCAACTTGAACCTAAAGAAAAAAGAAATACTCCCGAACAAAAAATCAAGATGGCGTCCAGTTGCTATTGTTTTAATTGGGTCTCTCGTAGGTTTGGGTTTTTTTATGGCTAAAGAAGCGTCATTGGTTTCTTATATGTCTAATAAACCTGAAGCTTGTGTTAATTGCCATGTTATGACACCAATGTACAATAGTTGGATGCATAGTTCTCATAGGGAATACGCTAATTGTAACGACTGTCATGTACCTCACGATAACGTGGCCAACAAATACTTTTTTAAAGCAAAAGATGGTTTATTCCATGCCTCCATATTTACGGCCAGAATGGAGCCTGAGGTTATGTTTATGAGAGAGGCTTCAGAAGAAGTGGTTCAAGACAACTGTATTAGATGTCACGTACAGCAGGTAACTCAAATAAAATATGATGGATGGTTAGATGGTCATAAATCAAGTAGAACAGATAGAAAATGTTGGGAATGCCACCAAGAGATACCGCATGGAACTGTTCATGGGATTTCTACCATTCGTAGCAATATAGCACCAATTCCAACAGATACGCTAACCACGGTGATACCGAAATGGTTAGACAATAAAATAAACGATTAAAAACTAATTTACACGACCCACAAATATTTAGAAAATGAAAAACAAAGTATTATTTATTGTAACTGTAGTTGTAGTATTCCTTTTAGGACTACTTGCTTCCAGCATTGTAAATAGGAAAAATGAAGCCAAGTACAAATATGTTCCTCAGGTAGAAATTAATGAAAATGAACCTAGAAATGAGGAATGGGGTAAAAACTTCCCAGCAGAGTATCAATCATTCTTACAAACAGAACAAGGTGATTTTGCTTCTTTCCAAGGTGGTAATGCCATGAGAGACATGTTAGAAGAAGACACACGTTTAGCAGTACTTTGGGCAGGATATGGTTTTGCTAAAGATTATAACCAAGGGCGAGGCCATCAATATGCTGTTGAAGATATTCATAATACATTAAGAACTGGTGGGCCAAAGGGTGAAGGTGACGGACCAATGCCAGCTACCTGTTGGACTTGTAAATCTCCTGATGTACCACGTTTAATGAATGAAATTGGTATTGCTGAATTCTATAGTGGAAAGTGGGCTGATAAAGGTGAAGAAATTGTAAACCCCATTGGCTGTGCAGATTGTCACGATTCTAAAACTATGAAATTGACAATTACGCGTCCGGCATTAGTTGAGGCTTTTGAAGCTATGGGTAAAGATATCAACAAGGCTACACACCAAGAAATGCGTTCGTTAGTTTGTGCACAATGTCACGTTGAGTATTACTTCAACAAAAACACACCTGGTAAAGAAGGGGTTCCATATTTAACTTTCCCATGGAAAGACGGAATGTCTGTAGAAGCCATGGAAAAATATTATGACGACTTGAACTTTAAGGACTGGACGCACAAATTAAGTAAAGCGCCAATGCTTAAAGCACAACACCCAGGTTATGAAACATATTTAACTGGTGTTCATGCTGATAGAGGTGTTTCTTGTGCCGATTGTCACATGCCATATAAAAGTGAAGGTGGACAAAAATTTACAGATCATCACATTCAGTCGCCTCTAAATAATGTAGCAAACTCTTGTCAAGTATGTCACCGTGAAGATGCAGAAAAACTTAGAGCCAATGTTTATGACCGCCAACAGAAAGCAGCTGAAAGTAGATTACGCTTAGAAGATGCCTTGGTAAAAATGCACGTTGAAGCCAAAAAATGTTGGGACTTAGGTGCAACAGAAGTACAAATGAAAGATATATTAATGGATATTCGTCATGCACAATGGCGTTGGGATTATGCTGCTGCTGCACACGGCGCATCATTCCACTCTCCTGTTGAAACAGCAAGAGTTTTAAGTAGCGGCTTAGACAAAGCTACAGAAGGCCGTGTAAAATTAGCTCGTTTATTAGCAGAGTTAGGACATAACAAACCTGTAGAGATGCCAGATCTTAGCTCTAAGGAGAAAGCCCAAGAATATATTGGTTTAGATATGGAAAAACTAAACAAGGAAAAAGAAGAGTTCAAAGAAAACCTTCTTCCAAAATGGTTAGAGGCTGCCGAAAAACGTGAAGCTACTTATGGTAGCCAACAAGTTTCTACAGCAAACTAGGTAACTATATTTATTAGTTGACCCTCAAAGGGTCAAAAAAGAGATAATCTTTGGAGATTGGTGTTTTGCTTCAAAGGTTATCTTTTTTAAAACACAAGGTATGAGTAAGCTATACAAATTCTTTTCCTCTTCAGGATTAGCGTTAATTCTATTGTTAATTTTCGCCATAGCAATGGGAGTTGCCACATTTGTTGAGAACGATTACGGCACCGCAGTAGCATGGGTCAGTATCTACGATTCTTGGTGGTTCGAGATTGTTTTGGTTGGGCTTGCCATAAGCTTTATTTTCAATATTTTTAAATACAAGCTATTCAGAAAACAGAAATGGGCCATTTTTCTGTTTCATATTGCCTTTATAGTCATAATTCTTGGTGCAGGTATTACCAGATACACCGCATATACTGGAATCATGAGAATTCGTGAAGGCGCCTCCTCTAACGTTATTATTTCGGATACTAAAATATTAACAGCCACTATTGCGGACGGCAAAAACGAAAAGACCATTCATAAAAAACTAAATTTTTCGCCATTGGAGGACAACCATTTCGAAATCAATACAGATTTTTATGGTAAAGACATTAGCATTAGTTACCACGAATATATCGCCGATGCTTCCCCCAAAGTGATTAAGGATAGCATCAATGGTAAACCTCTGTTAGAAATGGTGGTCACTGCGGGCAATGGAAGGAATACCGTTTATTTGGAAAAAGGAGAAATTGAAAGCATTGGTTCACACCATCATGAAGTTGGTTTTGAATCTGATAAAGAAGGTATTATAAATATTTACGAAGATGAAGGTGCTTTAAAAATAAAAAGTCCGCATCCTGTAGATTTCTTTATCATGTCTAGTCAACAGGCCGGTAAAATCACGCAGGATACGCTTCAAAGTATTTCTTTAAAGACCTTATTCCGTTCTGGAGATTTTTCTTTTGTTCCCACAGCCTATCATCCAAAAGGAACTTTTAAATTGGAAAGTTCAGCTTTAAATAAAACCGATAACGATGAAACTTTAGACGACGCATTAATTGTAAACGTTAAAGTGGGAGATGAAGCAATTCAGGAAACCAATCTACTTTACCGCGAAGGTTTTTTACCCATAAAACATATTGGCGAATTTAAAGATGATTTACAAATTATTTTATCATACGGTGCTGGGGCAATTGAATTGCCATTTTCATTAAAACTTAATGATTTTCAACTGGAACGATACCCAGGTTCATCCAGTCCATCGGCATATGCCAGTGAAGTCATGATTTTAGATGAAGGGCAACAAATTCCTTACAGAATATTTATGAACAATGTTTTAGACTATAAAGGGTTTAGGTTCTTTCAAGCTAGCTATGATACAGACGAACAGGGAACCGTGCTTTCTGTAAACCATGACAGTATAGGTACATGGGTAACTTACATTGGTTATTTTTTAATGGGACTTGGCATGTTTTTCACTTTCTTCGGAAAGACCTCCCGTTTTCAAATTATAAATAAAAAACTGAAAAAATTAAAAACAAAAACGGCCACGGCTGTTGCTGTATTGGCTTTCTTGTTAGGAATTCAATCTTCTAACGCATCAACTATTCAAGATAGTGTTCCCCCTACTCCTTCTATTGAAAACCTAATAAAGTCTCAGCAAATTGAACAGCATCAGGCCGACTTTTTTGGGCGCTTATTAGTTCAGGATTTAGATGGACGTATAAAACCCATAAACACACTTGCTTCGGAATGTATTAGAAAGATTTCTAGAAAATCGTATTTCAAATACCCCATTGACGGGCAGAACTTTAAATTAGATGTCAATCAGGTATTCTTGGGAATGCATATGGCACCCGGCGTTTGGCAACGAATTCCAATTATTAAAGCCGATTCTGAAAAAACTGGTGACCTACTGAACGATATTCCTGTAGGTGAAAACAGGCTTTATGCCTTTGTAAGTTTCTTAGATGAAAAAGGAGGCTATTTACTTTCTGAAGCCGTTGAACAGGCCAATAAGAAGAAACCTGCAGAGCGCAATGAGTTTGATAAGGAAGTTTTAAAAATTGACGAGCGTTTTAATATTTTATACAACCTGTTTTCTGGGAATTATTTAAAAGTTTTCCCAAATAAAGAAGACACTAATAATACTTGGTTTAGTTACACCCACGATTTTAAGGATTTCACAGAAGAAGATGGTAGGTTTGCAAAAAGCATTCTACCGGCTTATTTTAATGACATTAGAACAGGTAAATACAATGAATCCTATGAAAAAGTAGGCTATATTAAGAAGTATCAAGATGTCATTGGAGCTCATGTAATTCCATCACCAGAACGGGTTGAAGCGGAATTGTGGTACAATAAAGCCAATATTAATTTCTGGTTGTTCCAAGTATTTTTTACCATTGGTTTTGTATTGCTAATAATGGCCATTGTAAAGATGTTTGTTAACAATAAATTGGTTGACATTGTTTGGAACGGACTTGTTCTACTCACCCTAATTTCCTTTTTACTATTTACTTTCAACATTATTTTACGTTGGTATGTTTCACAGCATGCACCATGGAGTAACGGTTATGAAATGTTGGTTTTTGTGGCTTGGTGTTTATTGTTAAGTGGACTCATAACTTTTAGAAAATCAGATTTCTCCTTACCACTTTCTACCCTATTCTCTGGAGCACTCCTGTTCGTGAGTTATTTAGATTGGTTGAACCCAGAAATCACTAATCTAATGCCGGTATTAAAATCTTATTGGTTAAAAATACACGTGGCAACCATAGTAAGTAGTTATGCCCCATTAGCATTATCATCTATATTGGGTATTATGGCATTACTTTTAATGCTATTCAAAACTAAAAAGACTAAAGACATCATAGAGATAAAAATAAAAGAGCTTTCTTATATCAATGAACTTTCAATGACCATTGGGTTGTTTACTTTAGCTGTAGGAACCTTTTTAGGTGGGGTTTGGGCCAATGAAAGCTGGGGACGTTATTGGGCATGGGACCCAAAAGAAACCTGGGCGCTAATAAGTATTATTGTCTATGCAATTGTATTGCACTTACGCTTTATACCAAGGCTAAATAATTTCTTTACATTAAATGTTGCTAGTATGTTTGCCTTTTGGTCTATAATCATGACCTCATTTGGTGTGAACTACTATTTATCAGGATTGCATAGTTATGCTTCAGGAGACCCAGTTCCAATTCCAAATTTTATTTATATCATCTTTTCATCCATGATATTAATTACTGCATTAGTATTTTTCAGGCTTAGGAAAGATTTTAATAATAAATTTTCAAAACCTGATAATAGTTAGTTTTTTTAAAGGCTCGCGGTAGTAATTTTGGAGGCATAATAACAAAACAATCCTATTATGAAAACCACAGTCAAACTACTAATGGTTCTAATGTTATTAGTTAATATTGCCTGTAACTACAATAAAAAATTATCGCATAACAATTTAGCTGAACACGCCACAGAAGAAGGGCATTGGAGTTATGCTGGAGAAACCGCTCCAATTCATTGGGCTGAAATAGAAAAGAATTCAGACTGTAATGGCAATCACCAGTCTCCTATTAACATTATTCATAGTGATGTGGATTCTGTGCGTATTAATAACGATTTAAAAATTTTATACACACCCACTACTTTATTAAGCGAAGTTGAAAACAACGGACACTCCATTCAATTTGATTTTGAACCAGGGGATTCAATTAACTACAAGGGCAAATCTTTCTTCTTAAAGCAAATTCATTTTCATGAACCTTCAGAGCATAGAATTAATGGTATTACATACCCTATAGAAATGCATTTGGTTCACGTTAGTAAAAAAGGAGAAATTGCCGTACTTGGCGTTCTTGGGGAAGAAGGCAAAGAAAGTCAGTTGTTTGAATTTTTTGAAAGCTTTTTACCACTAGAAAACGGTGCTGTTAAAGATATTCACCAAAAAATTGATTTATCGAGTTTGCTATTAGAGGATAAACATTATTATTCTTATGGCGGCTCTTTAACAACGCCACCTTGCTCAGAAAACGTAAATTGGATTGTTTTCAAAGAACCAATGGTGTTATCGGTTGAAGAAGTACTAAAACTAAAAAGCAATATGCCCCTTAATAACTACAGAAACGAACAACCTTTAAATGGCAGGATTGTAAATTATCATTATTAATTCCAGAAAATTTAGAGATTAAAAATAGAGTCACAAAAACTTGGGGGTGGTTTTAAACTAACTCCTATAGCTTATTTCTGAGCATATTTAAATACATCTGCTCTACCTTAGTTCTTGCCCATGGGGTTCGTCGCAAAAATTTTAAACTAGATTTTAAAGAAGGGTCATGAGTAAAACATCTAATGTTAATGCTATACCCCATATACTCCCAACCGTAGTGCGCTACCAAATCACTTATGATTTGTTCAAGCTTTACACCATGTAAAGGGTTATTAGGCTGTTGCTCCATTACAATACCAATGCTTTTATTTTGGTTGCTTTTTCAAAATGATTTAATTGATGGGTTTGTATCCACCAAGTAGCGGCTTCCATTAATAATTCCGGATTATCATTTTTATTTGCAAAAAACGCATAAAATGAAATACCAACACCTGTGCCTTTTTGTGCAATTTTCTTATCGCAAACTGCAATGATTTTGTTTTTTAATTCTGGCGTCATATATTAACGTCTATTATTATTAGAGCGTCTGTTTCTATTTCGTTTTGGACGTCTAGATTGGTTACTTTCATTGCCATCACTCCTAGAGTTATTAGTGCGTTTAGAATTAGACTTTCTTCTATTACCACCACCTTGATTTCGTTTAATAGGTTGGATAGAAGCATTAGGATCTGGTTCAAAACCTTCCAATACCTCCACAGGAATTTTCAAGTCTACCAACTTTTCAATACTCCTTAAATATGAGGTTTCATCAGCACTTACTAGAGACACAGCTTCACCACTAGCTCCTGCTCTACCGGTTCTACCAATTCGATGTACATAATCTTCAGATATATTAGGTAATTCAAAATTTACTACGTGCGGTAAAAGAGGTATATCTAATCCTCGGGCTGCAATATCAGTTGCTACTAAAACCCTTATAGTGCCCCTTTTAAACCCTGCTAAAGCTCTAGTTCTAGCACCTTGACTCTTATTTCCATGAATGGCTGCTGCCGAAATACCAGCACTCACCATTTTTTTACAAAGTCTATTTGCACCATGTTTGGTTCTTGTAAAAACCAACACTTGTTTCCAATTACCGTCAGAAATTAACTTAATAATTAATCCTGTTTTCTTGGTTTTGGCAACCCTATATACTTTTTGATCTATAGCCTCAACGGTAGAGTTTTCAGGAGTAGCCTCAACCAAAACTGGTTGATGCAAAAAGGTGCTTGCTAAATTTTTAATTTCTTTTGAAAAAGTTGCAGAAAACAACAAATTTTGCCTTCTATCAGGCACCAAACTAATCACCTTTTTTATATCTCTAAGAAAGCCCATGTCTAGCATTCTATCAGCTTCATCTAAAACTAAAATTTCAATTTTGGCCAATGATAGCAACCCTTGATTTTGTAAATCTAAAAGACGTCCTGGTGTTGCTATAAGCATATCAACCCCATTACGAATGGTAGCAACCTGAGGCTTTTGATTAACCCCTCCAAAAATAACAGCAGAACGTATATCTAAAAATGCACTATATGCTTTTACATTATTATGCACCTGTGCTGCTAATTCTCTTGTTGGTGTTAATACCAAAGCTCTAATAGGGCGTTTACGCATTGATTGTCCTTGAGACAATTTTTGCAGCATGGGTAATGTAAAACCTGCGGTTTTACCAGTCCCTGTTTGTGCTGATGCTAATACATCCTTTCCCTCTAAAATTAAAGGAATGGCTTTCTGTTGAATTGGTGATGGTTTAGTATAGCCTTGTTTACTGATGGCTTTTAGTAAGGCTGCAGATAAGCCTAATGAATTAAATGACATATATATGATTGTACAAATGACATTCTTATATATAGCGCCATTTTTTTATTATGTTACAAAGTTAAATGATTAACATACAATATGAGCATATTCATCTTATTAGTTTTAATATTGTACATAAAAGAGTTATGGATTGTATTTTTTTTAACATATAAAGTTCTAACCCAACCCTATTACTAAATATAAATTAGTTACTATTTATCTTTTGCATCTTTATGTAAAGCTGCGGCAGCAGCTCCTATAATACCAGCATGATTACCAAGTTTTGCAGGTAAAACCGGTGTCTTTATTTTTATTTGCTCCTTAAACTTATCAAAATCTTTAGAGCTACCACCACCAAGAATAAATAAATCTGGACAGGTTAAAAATTCAACTAATTCCAAAAATTTATTAAAACGTTTTCCCCACACTTTATAGCTAATACCGTCACGCTTTTTGGCTGAATTAGACGCATAAGCCTCTATAATACCGTATTTTTTGTTAGGGATACTTCCTAGTTCAAAATTTGGCAATAGCTCTCCGTTAAAAAAGGCTCCACTTCCTAGCCCCGTACCAATGGTAATAGTCATTACCAATCCTTTCTTACCTTTACCAATTCCATAATTCATAACGCCATAACCAGCTGCATCAGCATCGTTAAGTACGGTTACCGGCAATCCAACGGCTTCAGAAAAAAGTTTACTAGCGTTTACGCCTAACCAAGATTCGTGTAGATTTCCTTTTGATTTACAAACACCATTTTTAATAATAGTTGGGAACCCAATGCCAATTGGCCCCGAATGATTGAAGTGCTCAACAATCTCCTTAAACACTTTAGCCATAGCCTTGGGCTTTCTAGATTTTGGTGTGGGTATTCTAAACCGTTCAGTAATCATTTCTCCAGTTTCTGCATTAACTAAAGCTCCTTTCATTCCAGTACCGCCTATATCTATTCCAAGAATATCCATACATTAATTTTTAAAAGTCTGTCAAAAATAAGAAAAGTAATTTTGTTTATTCGCTTAGCTTGTTAGCTACAAGTTGTTTATAACTTTTCTGTCTTTGCTTGTAATACATATTGACATTAAAATTCAAAAATTCTATCTTCGTTATCAAACTATTTAGTTCATTGAAAACGAAAACCAATTCTAAGCGTTAACAACAAGCTAAAAGAACACGAATTATGAAACATTTAATTTTTTCGATTTCAATTATTTGTTCAATTAACTCTTTCACTCAAGAAGCAAATCCAGATTTATTTCAAACTTGGTATTTACAATCGGTTTTGGTTGGCGATGGAAGTCCAACTTATATAGTTTCTAGTATAGATCCTGCTATAGCGCCTACTTTAACAATTATGGAAGATTTGACTTTTTCTGGAATAGGAGCTTGTAATACTTTCAATGGAACTCTCAATTTACCATATTCTGATATTTTACAGACAGACCAATTTTCATATTCAACAGATGACTGTGGAATTGAAATACATAATGATTTTGAAAGCGCATACTTCAATTTTATTCAATTGCTAGCTGGATATTCAATATCTTCAGTAGATGATGGTTTGATTTTAAACATTAACACACCTATTTTCGGAAATGCAACTTTTCAAAACTATTATCCACTTATTAGTATAACAGAATTTGACTTAAATCAAATTGAAATTTATCCTAACCCTACAAAATCTAATATTTATTTAAAATACTCAAATAACCCAATTGCAAAAATTGAAATATTTAATTCGTTGGGACAAAATATGAAAAGAATAACACACAACTTTGAGACAATCAATATTTCTGATTTACCAAACGGACTTTATATAATAAAACTTTATACGGAATTTGGTATGGTTAATAAAAAATTCATAAAAGAATAAAAACTAGATAATAAGAATAGTCTGTAACCAACACGGTATATAATTTATTACCGGTTCTAGCTTACTTACGAAATTCTTTGAAATTTCTACATTAGTATTTTATTTAGTAAATCCATTGCTTAAATAACGGAACAAACCATACACAAAAACATAAGCGCACACCTAAAAATTTTTACAAAAAAAGACCTTGTTTTCACAAGGTCTTTTTTATATCTCAAAATTACCACCCTTCATCTGCGTTCAGTACTGGCATCACGTAAAACGTGATTCTCAATGACAATAATCTATTGCTATTTTAAATACTCTAAAACATTAACTTCAATACGCTTTTGTATATTAGAAACATCAGCTTTTACAAAGGTTTCTCCTGTAATATTTTCGTAAAGTTCTATATAACGTTCTGAGACGGTTTCTATATATTCATCGCTCATAAACGGTACGGTTTGTCCTTCCAAGCCTTGAAAGCCATTAGAGATTAACCATTGGCGTACAAACTCTTTACTCAATTGTTTTTGTGCTTCCCCATTTTCCTGTCTTTCTTCATAACCTTCGGCATAAAAATAACGTGAGGAGTCTGGTGTGTGTATTTCATCAATCAATACAATTTTTCCGTCTTTTGTTTTACCAAACTCATATTTGGTGTCTACCAAAATTAATCCACGAGAAGCTGCTATTTCAGAACCGCGCTTAAACAGTTTACGCGTATAGTCTTCTAAAACTAGATAATCTGCTTCACTAACAATTCCTTTTGCTAAAATATCTTCACGAGAAATATCTTCGTCATGGTCGCCCATTTCTGCTTTAGTAGCTGGTGTAATAATCGGCTCTGGAAACGCATCATTTTCTTTCATGCCTTCTGGCATTGGTACCCCGCATAACATACGCTTACCAGCTTTATACTCACGCGCTGCATGACCAGACATATAACCTCTTATTACCATTTCTACCTTAAAAGGCTCACATAAATATCCTACAGCTACATTGGGGTCTGGAGTTGCCAATAACCAATTTGGAACCAAATCTTCAGTTGCAGCCATCATTTTGGTAGCTATTTGGTTTAATATTTGACCTTTATAAGGAATACCTTTTGGCATAACCACATCAAATGCCGACAGTCGGTCTGTAGCTATCATAACCAATTGGTCATCATTTATATTATAAACTTCTCTTACTTTTCCTTTGTAAACACTTTTTTGCTCTGGGAAATTAAAGTTAGTATCTATTATAGTATTGCTCATTATTTTGGCTTTTGGTATTTGGCCTTTAGCTATAAGTGCTAATTTCTTGTTTAATTGTTTTTCCTAAAATGGAGATTGACTGCAAAAATATTATTTATTTGTCATTATGAGGAGTGAAACCACGTAATAATCTTTTCATTTTAGAGATTGCTACTACAAATTTATAATTTATCCCACAATGACGTAGCTCCTAGCCCCGATTAAGGCATTTGTTGAAGCTCTTTTTGCATGCAAAAAAGCGACTGCCGCAAGCGGGAAATAGCTTCTAATAAAAATTAGCCTTGATTTTCAATACTTTTATAAGCATCAATAATCTTTTTAACTAATTTATGGCGAATAACGTCTTTTTCGTCTAGAAATATCATACCTACACCTTGTACGTTTTTCAGGATTAGCATAGCTTCTTTTAAACCCGATATGGTTCTCCGTGGTAAATCTATTTGACCAGGATCACCAGTTAACAAGAACTTAGCATTTTTACCCATACGTGTTAAAAACATTTTCATTTGGGCATGCGTAGTATTTTGACCTTCATCTAAAATCACAAAAGCATTATCTAAAGTACGCCCGCGCATAAAAGCTAAAGGTGCTATTTGTATAGTTCCATTCTCTATATAGTGTGCTAGTTTTTCAGGAGCTATCATATCGCGCAAAGCATCATATAACGGCTGCATATAGGGGTCTAACTTTTCTTTTAAATCTCCTGGCAAAAAACCAAGATTCTCTCCAGCCTCAACCGCTGGTCTAGTTAAAATAATACGTTTAACTTCTTTATTTTTAAGCGCTTGAACCGCTAAAGCAACACCCGTATAGGTTTTACCTGTACCTGCTGGCCCAATTGCAAAAACCATATCATTTTTGCGCATGCTCTCTACTAACTTACGCTGATTTGCAGTTTGTGCCTTAATCAATTTCCCTCCAACGCCATGAACAATTACCTCCCCACTTTGTTTTGAGGTATTATAATCTTCACTACTAACACTTGTTAAAACACGTTCAATAGCATTTTCATCTAATTTATTGTACTTTCCATAATGTACTAATAACATAGTAAGACGACGATCAAACTCCTCTAGGAGTTCTTCATCACCAAAGGCTTTAATCTTATTGCCTCTTGCAACAATTTTAAGTTTAGGAAAATACTTTTTTAAAAGTTCAATGTTTACATTTTGGGCTCCAAAAAACTCTTTTGGAGTGATTTCTTCAAGTTCAAAGATTAGTTCGTTCAAAGGCGTAAAATATTTTAAATTTCTTTCTTAATATTGTTTTAACTAGATAAAATGATTTATTAGTTTTGTTTTATCTCTGTATGAACTCAAAAATACATAAATTTGAGTGACCAAACGCTAAAAACATATCAACAATTTTATTGATGCCAATAATAACTTTAACGACTGATTTTGGGGAAAAAGATTACTTTGCTGGCGCTACAAAAGGCGCAATTTACAGTGAATTACCAGATGTTAAAATTGTTGATATCTCACATTCTGTATCTCCTTTTAATATTCCTGAAGCAGCATATATTATTCAAAATGCCTACAGTAGTTTTCCTAAAGGCACTATCCATATAATTGGTATAGATTCTGAAATAAATCAAGAAAACAAGCATATTGCTATTAAATTAGACGATCATTATTTTATTTGTGCCAATAATGGTATCATGAGTATGATTTGCTCTGAAATTGCTCCCGAAAAGATAGTAGAAATTAATATTCATGATAAAATTCAAACTAGTTTCCCCGTTTTAGATGTATTTGTTAAGGTTGCTTGCCATATTGCACGAGGAGGTACTTTGGAGGTTATTGGAAAATCTATTAACAGTATTAAACCTATAAAAAACATTGTACCCTATGTAAATGACGACAAAACCCAAATAATTGGTAATGTTATTTATATTGATAATTATGGCAATGTGGTAACCAATATAAAACGAGGCTTTTTTGAAACAATTCAAAAAGGGCGTCCTTTTGAGATTTCAGCGCGAAACTATAAATTTAAAACCATTTTTAAAAAATATAGTGATATTGTAAACTTTGAAACACCAGAAGATAAGCGTCATGATGAAGGTAAAGGTTTGGTAGTTTTTAATTCTGGTAACTTTTTAGAAATTGCAGTGTATAAAAGTAATTCTGCTACCGTTGGAAGCGCAAGCAGTTTAATGGGCTTAGGCATAATGGATGCTATTAGTGTTAACTTTATAAAAGAATAACTATGTTTGTTAGAATTGTTAAAATGGGTTTTCACGAGGAAAACATTGATAAATTTTTAACTAATTTTAATGAAAATAAAGCTAAAATTAGAAATTTTGAAGGTTGTAAGTTTTTAGAACTTTATCGAGATAAACATAATCCAAATATATTTTTCACTTATAGTTATTGGGAATCTGAAACAGATTTAGAACGTTACAGGCAATCTGAATTATTTATTAATGTTTGGAATAAAACTAAATTACTTTTTAGCACCAAACCCGAAGCTTGGAGCGTTGATAAGTTAGAAACTCTAAAATAAATGCTTGGTAGAATTCATTTATTATTTGGCATTTTAATAGTTATAATCTTTTTGCTATCAGGTCAATATATGGATAAGAGCTTCAATCATTTACAAGATATGGAATTGATGAACAGAGCTCTTTTTAGAGCTGGCCATTTATATATTTTACTTTTCGGGTTAATTAATGCAGCTTTAGGTTCTCATTTAAAACTTTCTAAAATTATATGGGTTAGCTTGATACAGAAAGTAGGATCAATAGTCATTTTTAGTGCTACTATAATGGTTATTTACGGCTTCTTTACAGAATTACCATCCGATGACATTGAGAGACCATTAACTCGATTTAGTTTGTATTTAATTCTCTTTGGGGTTTCTGCACATGGTTTAATATCTTTGATTCCTCACAAAAACAAAAAACTTACAGACAAATAAATGCTAGCAATCTTAAGAAAAGAAATAAACTCATTTTTTTCATCGCCTATTGGGTATTTAGTAGTAGCCATTTTTCTTTTATTAAACGGCTTGTTTTTATGGCTTTTTAAAGGTGAGTTTAATATTTTGGATTATGGATTTGCAGATCTATCATCATTCTTTTTAATAGCACCATGGGTACTTGTTTTTTTAATTCCAGCAGTAACAATGCGTAGTTTTTCTGATGAAAAAAAACAAGGTACTTTAGAGCTACTTTTAACCAAACCCATTTCACATTTAAAAATAGTTTTAGGCAAATATTTAGGCGCTTTTATTTTAATAATAACAGCACTTTTACCAACACTACTTTATGTTTATACTGTAAATCAATTAGGAAATCCTGTTGGTAATTTAGATATGGGAAGTACTTGGGGATCTTATTTTGGACTGTTGTTTCTAGTGGCTTCTTATACCGCTATTGGGGTGTTTGCTTCTACACTATCAGATAATCAGATTGTAGCCTTTATAATTGCCGTTTTTCTATGCTTTTTATTCTATATTGGATTTGAAGGTATGGCCGATTTTATGGCCAGTGATTTTATTGAACAATTGGGTATAAGTTACCATTTTAAAAGTATGAGCAGAGGCGTAATTGATACAAGAAATATTATATACTTTATTAGTATAACCATTTTCTTTTTAATGTTAACCAAACTAAACTTAACTAAAGAAGATTAATGATAGTTAAACCTTTATTTGTAATATTATTAACGCTAGTGTTTATATTATCTTGGTTGTTTGCTAATACCATAGATAAAAGGAAATGGGTGTCTATTTTAATTAGTATAATTCTAACACCTTTGGTATACTTTTATCTACTTTATCCCATATTAAATATTTTTAGTTCCTATCATCATGAAAAATATTTCAAATCTGATGTTTGGAAAGAGAAACCTGCCTTTAGGTATGAAATGGTTGGCAATTTAATTCAAGACAGTTTGCTTGTTAATATATCTAAAAATCAAGTTACAGAACTCTTAGGTAAAAGTGAATGGTTTGGTTGGAACGATTCTTTAAAGGCTAATTCTAAAGAGCAATGGAATTATAACCTAGGTTTTAAACCAGGAGCATTTAATAACATGCAAGAATGTTTAGAAATCACATTTAAAAATAATATGGTTAACAACATTCTTAAATATCAAATAGAAAAAACATTTGAAGAAGAAAATTAAACATATAACCCTTGTTATTATTGCTTTAGTAGCTATAAATATAATTAGCACTAAGGTTTATAAACGGTTTGATTTAACCAAAGATAAACGGTTTACTATTAGCGCTTCTGCTATTAGTATTATTGAAGATGTAAAATCGCCAATTATTATAGATGTTTTTTTAGAAGGCGAAGATTTCCCTTCAGAATTTAGAAGGCTTCAAGCCGAAACAAAACAACTACTGGAAGAATTTTCAAGTATTAACAATAATATTGTTTTTAGTTTTATAAACCCTATTGCTGATGAAACTGTTAGGGACAAAAATATTGAGCTCCTTAATGCACGTGGTTTAACACCCATGCAATTAAGTGTTACAGAAAGCGGAAAATCTTCACAGGCAGTTATTTTTCCATGGGCTTTAGCAAGTTATAATGAGCAAACGGTTATTATTCCGCTTATAAAAAATAAAATAGGTGCTACGCAACAAGAATTGGTTAGCAATTCTGTTCAGCATTTAGAATATGCCTTTGCGGATGGGTTTAGTAAACTAACGAAACCAAAACGCAAAAAAATTGCAATTTTAAAGGGTAACAAACAGTTAGATGATATATACATTACAGATTTTGCAAAAAAAATAGGAGAATACTATTTCATTGCACCTTTTACTTTAGATAGCGTAGCTTCAAATGCAGAAAAAACATTAAGTGGGCTAAATGAATTTGACTTAATTATTTCTGCAAAACCTACAGAGCCTTTTTCAGAAGAAGAAAAATTGGTGTTAGACCAATTCACAATGAATGGTGGAAAAAGCCTTTGGCTAATTGATGCCGTAGCTATAGAGAAAGATAGTTTGTATAATGAAACTGGTAAAAATTATGCGGTTTCTAGAGATTTAAATTTAACCGATTTTTTCTTTAAATATGGCGTTAGAATTAATCCAGGCATAGTTAGTACACTTTATTCTGCGCCTATTACATTGGCAATGGGAGAAGGTAGTAATTCGCAATTTCAACATTTACAATGGCCTTACTCGCCATTAGCAGGCACCAATAGTAACCACCCCATTGTAAATAATTTAAATCTTGTGAAATTTGATTTTGCAAATCAGATAGACACTCTTAAAAACTCTTTAAAAAAGACCATACTCTTAGAATCTGCTGCTTTAACAAAATTAGAAGGTACGCCCCGTGAAATTAGTTTAGATTTAGTTACTAAACCTCAAGATCCTAAATTATTCAATAAAGGCAATCAAACATTGGCAGTTCTTTTAGAAGGGGCTTTTTCATCAGTATACAAGGACCTTATTAAGCCCACAAACCTCTCTTCAATAAAAGACCAAAGTAACCCTACCAAAATGATTATTATTGCCGATGGAGACGTTATTAAAAATGATGTTTCTAATAATAACCCTTTAGAATTAGGTTTTGACAGATGGACTGGACAAACATACGGAAACAAGGAATTTTTACTCAATGCAGTGAATTACTTGTTGGATGATAATGGACTTATAAACATTCGGTCTAAAGAAATAACTCTTGCCTTTTTAAATCAGGAAAAAATAGCTTCAGAAAAAACCAAGTGGCAACTTATAAACATTGCATTACCACTGGTGTTACTGGCAATTTTTGGATTCTTTTTTAATTTCATAAGAAAGAAAAAATACGCTTCTTAAATGTTAATAAGTTTGTTTCGGTTATTTATCTGTATCGAATATATTTGTAAGTAGCATTATTCAAAAATTAAAATCCAACATAAATTCATGAAGTTTATTGTATCGAGCACGTATTTACTAAAACAATTACAGGTTTTAGGTGGTGTTATAAATAACTCAAACACCTTACCTATTTTAGATAATTTCTTATTTGAATTAGACAATAATACCCTTACTGTTTCTGCAAGCGATTTAGAAACCACCATGGCTTCTACCCTAGATGTAGAAAGCGAAAGTACAGGCAATATTGCAATTCCTGCACGTTTATTACTTGATACTTTAAAAACATTTCCTGAACAACCCCTAACCTTTGTTATTGAAGATAACAGTACCGTAGAAATTAGCTCTAATCATGGTAAATATGCATTGGCTTATGCTAATGGAAACGAATTTCCGAAGGCAGTAGCTCTTGAGGACCCAAGTAAAACTGTGGTAACTGGCGATGTTTTGGCAACAGCTATAAGCAAAACTATTTTTGCAGCAGGAAATGATGATTTACGTCCTGTTATGAGTGGGGTATTTTTCCAGTTTTCTCAACAAGGATTAACCTTTGTTGCAACAGACGCTCATAAATTAGTTAAATATACACGTGAAGATGTAAGCGCTAATCAGGTTGCAGAATTTATTATGCCTAAAAAACCTTTAAATCTTTTAAAAGGTATTTTGGCTGCTAGCGAAGACGAAGTAAGTATTGAGTACAATGAATCTAACGCTAAATTTACTTTTGAAAACTCTGTTTTAATCTGTAGACTTATTGATGGTAAATATCCTAACTATGAGGCGGTAATTCCAAAAGAAAACCCAAATAAATTAGTGATAGATAGAACCCAGTTCTTAAACTCAGTACGTCGTGTTAGTATTTTCTCTAACAAAACAACGCACCAAATACGTTTAAAAATTGCAGGTGCTGAATTAAATATTTCTGCAGAAGATATAGATTACAGTAACAAAGCAGAAGAACGCTTAACTTGTGATTACCAAGGGGATGATATGCAAATTGGTTTCAACTCTAGATTTTTAACTGAGATGCTAAACAATTTGGGTTCTGATGAAGTACAGTTAGAAATGAGTATGCCTAACAGAGCTGGTATTTTAACACCAATTGATGGTTTAGATGAAGGTGAGCAAGTAACTATGCTTGTGATGCCCGTTATGCTAAACTCATAGACTATTTTAGAAAAAAACACTTATTAAATATTAAAATCCTGATAACAATTATCAGGATTTTTTTTTATTCATATATCTTTCATGTGGGAAATTTACCCTAACTTAGTTCAATATTATGTTGATTACATTCAGACTATTTCACAACCCCAAGTAGTGGACAAACTAGCTTTAAATATGAAAATTAAAATCGCGCTTATTTTTTTCTTTTTGACTATTTCTGTTTCATATGGTCAATATAGTTGGACAAAAGGAGAACTAGTTTTAAAAAATGGAGATACTCTAATAGGACAGATTAAACTTCCAATGATTTCGAAAGACCTGATTGCCTTTAACAGCAAAGAAAAGGTCAAATATCGAAAAAACAGGAAATCAAAAATGGTAAAGTATGATGAAAAATTGGTATCCAAAATTATTTTCAGAAATTCCGATTCGGAAATTGCTTATTTTGAATTTATTAAGACCTCAAGAAAGAAAAGTGGACTTTTTAAAATTATTTGTTCTGGAAATGCAACTTTATACGCCAGAAGTGTAAGTCTAACAACATCAACACCAATGTATATGCATGGACCAAATGGAGGAACTTGGAACCATTGGCACTATTCGTATTTTGACTTCAACGAATTCTATGTCTTAAGAGAAAGTGAAGAAGTTGCAAGTCCATTAATCACTGCAAGAATATCAAGTTCTTTTAAAAAAAGAGCTATGGAATATTTTTCAGACTGCAATCAATTAGTATCTAAATTAAAAGAAAGAATCTATATTAAAGATGATATTAAGGATGTTGTGGATGAATATAACGATTGTAAAAGTTAGTTTTTGTACTTCAAGGTCCAACTTACCGTAATAGGCTCAGAAAAGTCTTCTAATTTTGATGAAACCTTAACTACTGTATTCATGGCTCCTGTAGGAGATGCATATTTAGGGCTCATGTCATGAGTTTCCACTGTAATATTTTGGTACCCTGATGTTTCAAATGAGGTTACCTTACCATCACCATAAATAACCTTATTCCCTTTTATTACGGCATCTTTAGAGAATCCTGCAAATTCCATTGTAAGTTGAACATTTTTAAGAGGTTCTTTAGGTGTAATTATATCTGTTCTGGTAATTACCCCAGAATTAAAATAATAGCTTGTTTCAATTGAAAACCGATCATCTGGTGAAGGATTGCGGCTGTAATCTTCACCTTTTTTGTTTGATCCAATCCTATCCAATTCCTCTTGATGATAATCTAAAAAGAACTCAGAGCTATTTTGTTTTGTTCTAATATTTCTAAAATAAGAAAGAGGCTCTAAAACTAAACCTTCTTCCAAAGTTATCCGTGGAATTAGTTGTGGATATATTTTAAACGGACTACCTTGAAGTAGGTCTGCTGAAAACGGAATTGGAAAATAGGAAGTAACACCATGCAAATTTTTCCCGCCACCAATAATTGGCAATTGAATAATGCGTTGATTATCACGAACCGTTAGGTGCGCACGGTCATATGTTCCTTTTGAAAACCAAGTAAAATCATATTGTGGCAACGTTTTAAGCCATGAATTATATTCTGTACTTGGCTTTTTATTTGAATAACCCAACTTTTTCCATAAACCATAACTTGACAAGTGCTGATGAAGTAAACTAAAATTTTCATCAAGTATACGATGCTTACCCCTGTAGGTTTCGGTTATTCTTCCTTTTTCCCATAGGTTCAGAGAACCCATATCTGAATCATACCAAAAATTCATCAAACGCTCTGAAAGAAGAACCTGAAAGGTATAGGCAGCATCCAATTCTTTTTTGCTTAAAATACCCATCATAGCCGCAGCAGAAAGCATCTCTACAAACATGCCATCTCCGTAGGGTCCTATAGAACGACCATATTGAAACCCATGCCCTTTCTCATTCATAAGAGGTAAGATAAAATCAACCGTTTTACGCATACGTCCGTTTAGCTTTTCGGGCACTTTACTATTAGTATCAATAAACCTAGCACATAACTCTGCCATTAATAAAACACTATAACGATCAAAACGCCCCTGGCCTTCTGTCTCATCTGAAAAACCGTATTCACCAGAATGTTTATCTATATGCTTAAGCATTATTTCAAGGAGCCTATTACTTCCTTCTTCAGATTCCCATCCCATAAGAAAACGTAGTCTTGCAATGGAAAAAGCTACACCAAAATAATTGGTTGGAAGCCCACCTTTAAGCTTATAGCCTGGTGTTGACACAAAATTCCTCCAATCTAATTTAGTTTTTAATAATTCTAGCGTATTTTTCGATATAGCTTCGTTTAGTATGTTTCCCTTTTGCAAGCGGTAAAGCGCTAACATGTAATAATATGTACCCCATTTTGTATTATCCATATGAAGGGTCATATCTGCTAATTCACGATATCCACTTATATATTCAGCATATTTAGGGCTAGCTCTAGGGGTTTCTAATAATAAATATGAAAAACCTATAGCAATCTTTCCCGGTAAGAATTCGTGGGGTTTATCAAATGGTCTAACACCATCTAATTCAAAATCTAGCCGCTCTAGGTTAAGCTTAGTAAATAACTCATCTAAATGAGGCAAAATCTCTTGTTCAACAACCTGATGTAAAGAACGAGATTCTGAGTTTTGAGATTGAATAACAATGGGAATAAATATGATTATAAAAAAAAAGTATTTGACGAAGGCAACGTTTTTTACCATATTCATAAAACTTAAAAATAATGAAATCATTCATCTGTACTATAGCTCTAAGATACCAAAATGTATGAGAAACTTCCAACCTAATCTATAGTTATTAACTATAGAAAAAAGTTTAACACAAAAAAGCGCCCACATTTCTGTGAGCGCCTTAGATTATCTCATACTAACAAAACTAACTAATAAAATTAGGAGATAACAAGAATATTTTATTTTATGTTCTTTTTTACAATAGAGGTCCATAAGAGTCCTACAACAGTACCTATCATCAATCCAAAGCTGGAACCCATAATAAGTCCAACAGCAACATCATCCATGACAGCTCCAATGGTCACTCCTAAGGAAGTTCCTAAAGAAGAACCCAGGGCAATTCCCCATACCAATGGATTTGTGTCTTTCTTTCTCTTTTCTGTACCCATTAACTAATAAAATTAAGAGATAATGGGTATTTTGGTACTTCGCCATTATTAGCCTTTATAGCATTTATAATGGGGAAAATAAATGAAAAAATACCTAACACTATAAACCCTAATAAACCTAAACCAAATAGAAGAATTAAAGGTATACAGATTATAAAATATACTATTAAACTTAACTGGAAATTGATGATACTCTTTCCGTGATCATCCATTTTAAGAACTTTTTCTTTTTGTGTTACCCACAAAATTAAAGGTACAATTAAACTACCAAAACCTATTAAAAAACCAATTAATTGGCTTAGGTGAGTTATAACGATTAATTGATTGTCTTTACGCTTCATAGCTTTAATTATTTTTTGATTGATTATTTATATGACGCTCAAAATCAAATTTTGTTACAAACATTATTAAAATCTGTGTAATATTATGAAGCTTATAACATTGTGTAATAATATTAATATATTTAACATGACATTTTACATATGAACAGACCAACACCAGATAATTTAATAGAATTTCTTTCTGAAATACCTTTTTTTTCAGAAGTATCACGAGATTCTTTATCTAAACTTTGTAAGGAATCTGAAAAAGCCTCGTTTGTAAAAAACGAAGTTATTGTTAATAAAAATGAAGTAGGCCATTCTATGTATGCTATTATTAACGGTAAAGTTAAAGTTCATGATAAAAACCATATTTACGATACACTTTCAAATGGTGATTGTTTTGGAGAATATGCACTTATTGATAACGAGACCCGTTCAGCATCTGTAACAGCTATAGTAAAAACAGATGTTTTAATTATTGAAAGAAATCAGTTTTTAGATCTAATGGCTAATGATAGTGGTTTTGCTCAAGGAATTTTGGCCGTAATGATTAAACGGCATAGAGAATTAGACACCATTCAAGAGCACTTGGCCTCATCTAAAATTGAAATTGAAATTGCTAGTAGTAAGATGAGTGGGCTTATTAATGGTGCTATGGACGCCATTATTATGTTCAATAGTGACTTTAGAATTGTTCTTACCAATCCGTCTGCCAATTCTCTTTTAGAAAATGAAGATGTATTACAGCGTAACGTATTGTTCTTTTTTAATGATGACAGTGCTAATTTAATTGAAGAAATTGTAAAATCTGGATTAGAAAATGATACAACTATTAACAAATACCTACCAAGTGTTGTTAAGGTTATAGGCTCTAATGATACCACAACATTAAATGAGGGTACCATAAGCAAGTATGGAAGCGGAACAGAAACTTTCTTTACTCTAATTCTACGTAATATTGAAGAACGACTAATTGCTGAAGACAAAATAAATCTACTTACTAAACAAACCGAATATTTAGAAGAGGAAATAAAAGAACTCACCAGTAGTTATGGCATTATTGCAGAACATAAGGCTATGAAACAAGCTTTAAATTTAATTCAGCAAGTTGCCAAAACAGATGCCACGGTTTTAATTCAAGGTGAAACGGGTACCGGAAAAGAGTTGATTGCGCGGGCCATTCATAAAGAAAGTAATAGAAATGATAAACCCTTAATACGAATTAACTGCGGTGCCATTCCTGCTAATTTAATTGAAAGTGAATTATTTGGACACAAAAAGGGCGCATTTACAGGAGCAACACTAGACCGCAAAGGACGTTTTCTATTAGCTGATAAAGGCACTATTTTTTTAGATGAAATTGGGGAAATGCCTATTGAGCTGCAACCTAAACTGCTTAGAGTTATTCAAGAAGGTGAATTTGATTCGGTTGGAAGTTCTGAAACCATTAAAGTTGATGTTAGAATTATTGCGGCCACTCATAGAAATTTATATGAGTTTTCAAAAGAAGGAAAGTTTAGAGAAGATTTATATTATCGCCTAAATGTGTTCCCTATTGAAGTACCAGCTTTAAGAGAAAGAGGTAGTGACCTCCATCTTATTGCTGAAGAAATGCTGGAGCAATTCTCCAGAAAACTTAATAAATCCATTACCAATTTATCTGAAGAAGATAAATCATTATTGTCAAATTACAATTGGCCTGGAAATGTACGAGAACTTCAGAATTTAATTGAACGAGCCGTCATCGTTTCAAAAAACGGAAATATTAATTGGCAAAGTATCATTCCTAATGAAAGTACCATAGAACATAATATTACTACCAACAATACAGATCTTGTATTAACAGTTAAAGAACTTCAGAAGCTTGAAAAAGAAAATATTCTAAAAGCGCTTAAACAAACTAAATGGAAGATTTCCGGTTCAAATGGTGCGGCAGAATTACTTCAAATTCCACCAACAACATTAGCTTCAAGAATTAAAGCTCTAGGTATAGAGCGCCCAATATAATTAACGATATTTCGTCAATTGTGTTACGGTATTTCGTTACTTAACGATATTTCGTAATATAATCATTGTTTAAAATTATTGTTATTTAATTGATTATCAGTCATTTAATTAGTTTGGCACACAACTAGCATTAAACTTGTCAAACATTTAAAAAATCAATTATAAACAATTTAAATTTTAGAAAACATGATTACAACAGCAAATGTAAAAAACGGAGTAAATGTAGATCAATTAGTAGAAACAATTAATCACATTCAAGAACAACCAGAATTAGCAAAGTTTGAGTTTAGAGCAAAGAACAACTGGATAGATGGCGGACATTGTGTGTCTAGCATCAAAGGTTTCTATGGAGCTGGTCAAGAAGATTCTACCCGTGAAGAAACATTCACAATGGAGTGTAGCCACCCTCAAGTATTATTGGGGCAAGATGAAGCAGCTACACCACCAGAAGTATTATTACACTCTCTGAGTTCTTGTTTAACTGGTGCCATGGTTTATCATGCAGCTGCTAACGGTATTGATATTGAAGGTGCAGAGTCTACCGTTAAAGGAACAGCAGATTTACACGGTTTCTTAGGATTAGACCCAGAAGTAAGAATGGGATTTGACGGAATCACCATCCAATTAAAAGTTAAATCTGATGCTTCTGCTGAGCAACTTGAGAACCTTGCTAAATTCTCTCCTGTTTATGACATGATTAGTAACCCAACTCCTGTTAAGATAGAAATTGTAAAACAGTAGAAACGTAAAAAAATGGCTATTGCAATTGTAGTAGCCATTTTTTTCATCAATCGATTTATCTCAACACCAAAAATGAAAACTTCAACACACCATATAACTAATGCGAATAAAGCTGTAGCAAGAATTGCGTATAAAACCAATGAGGTAATTCCAATTTACCCGATTACACCGGCTTCTGAAATGAGCGAATTGGTAGAACAATGGAGCGCTGAAAACAAACCAAATTGTTTTGGTAATGTACCAATGACCTTTCAAATGCAAAGTGAAGCTGGAGTTGCAGGAACCATGCATGGAGCCTTACAAACGGGTTCTTTATCTACCACCTTCACCGCATCACAAGGTTTATTATTAATGTTACCTAATATGTATAAAATTGCAGGTGAATTAACGCCTAATGTAATTCACGTTGCCACAAGAAGTATTGCAAGTCATGCCCTATCAATTTTTGGTGACCATAGTGATATTATGGCCGTTCGTCAATCTGGATACGCCATGCTAGGTAGTGCGTCTGTTCAAGAAGCCCAAGATTTTGCATTAATTGCACAGGCAGCTACACTTGATTCTCGTATTCCTTTTGTTCACTTTTTTGATGGTTTTAGAACCTCTCATGAAATCTCAACTGTTGAAACGATTTCTGATGAAACCGTCCAATTTATGTTAGATAAGCAGGCTATCAAAAAACACAAAGCTAATGCCTTAAGCCCAAATAACCCAGTAATTAGAGGCACTTCACAAGGTCCAGATGTTTTCTTTCAAAGTAGAGAAGCTGTAAATCCATTATACAAGACTTGTCCTAAAATTGTTCAAAAACAGATGAACATCTTTGCTTCCTTAACTAATAGACACTATAAATTATTTGATTATGTTGGAGTACAAGATGCTGAACATATCATTGTTTCTATGGCTTCTTCGACAGAAACTATTGAAAGAACCATTCATTATTTAAACAAAAAAGGAAATAAATACGGTTTAATAAAAGTTAGATTATTCAGACCGTTTAGCACTAAACATCTATTACAAGCTTTACCAATAACGGTAAAATCTATTGCCGTTTTAGATAGAACAAAAGAAGCTGGCTCTAACGGAGAACCTTTATATTTAGACATCCTTAAATCTATTTCCGAAGCCTTCCAAAACAACCAATTAACAATATTTCCAAAAGTTGTTGGAGGCAGGTACGGATTGTCTTCAAAAGAATTCACCCCAAGCATGGTTAATGCCATTTTCAACAACCTAAAACAAGACCGACCTAAAAACAATTTTACAGTTGGCATAAATGACGATGTTTTAAATTTGAGCTTGGATATTTCAGGGACCATCCAAATTGACAACATCAGCTACCAAACAATATTTTATCAAGAAAAAAACACAAAATACACAGAAAGCTTTACAAATATTTTAAATCTTATTTCAAAAAAAGAAAACACTTTTATTCAAGGCTACACGCAATGTGATTATAAAAAATCGAACTCATTTAACTCAGCACATTTACGTATTGACAACAAATCTATAAAAGCTCCCTATTTAATAGAACAAGCTGATTTTATTGGCTGCCAACCAGCTAACTTCACCTTAAACAACAATACTTTAAAAAAACTAAAATCAGGAGGCACCCTATTAGTTAACTCTTCATTAACATCTAAAGCATTCTGGAAATCATTATCTATAAATGTTCAAAGTAAAATCAAAACCAAGCGAATCAATCTGTTAATTGTAAACATTTTCGATATTGAAAAATTAGAATTACTTAAAGATGAAAATATCTCAGAATTACACGCTTGCTTTTTGGCACTTAAAGGAGATTTAACATATTCTGAATCCATTCATAATTTAAACGATTTCATTTATAAAGTTGACACATCTAGCATCAATATAAAAGACACTGAAACTGCATCACACAATTACAAGGAATCATTTAATCACTCCCTTTTAGGTAAATTACTAAATAACAAAGGAAACTACATTCCAATAAGTTTACTTCCAGTTGATGGTACTTTTGATAGTGATACTTCTAAATATAATCCGGCTCAAAATTCAGAATTTATTCCTAAATGGGATGCCATAGCTTGCACCCAATGTGGCGCTTGCAGTATGTCTTGTCCACAAACAGCTTTGAGGATAAAAGCATTTGATGAAACTCATGTAGAAAACGCTCCTAAAAGTTTTGATTTTATAGATTCTAAGGATTTCGATTTAATGAATTATACCATTCAAATCAACCCAGATCAATGCAATGGTTGTAACAACTGCGTTGATGCTTGCCCAGTAAAATCACTAAACCTAGAAAAAACTGAAAATATTTACAAACAACAGAAAACTAATTGGGAATATTTTGAAAACATTCCTGAATTGGATAGAAACTTAATTGATACAATAAAAGTGAGCCAACAACAGTTGCAAGAGCCTTTATTTAAATATTCTATTGGTGTTGAGGGTTGTGGTGAGGCACCCTATTTAAAACTTATGTCGCAATTGTTTGGGGATAGGCTTTTGGTTGCCAATGCAACTGGTACAAGTTCTATTTTTGGAGGCGCCTTACCAACAACACCTTGGTCTAAAAACGCAGAAGGCAAAGGACCTGCCTGGTCTAATTCATTATTTGAAGATAATGCTGAATTTGGTTTAGGTTTTAGGTTATCAGTAAATCAACAAGAGCAACATGCAAAACAGTTGTTAGAAAAACTCACCTTTCAAGTAGGATATAAATTGGCTTTTGATATTCTTAATAACCCACAAAACATAGAATCTGAAATAAATAGTCAAAGACTAAAAGTTTCTCTGTTAAACGCTTCATTACAAAAGATGGACTCTTTAGAAGCAAAGAAACTGCTTGAACTGAGTGACTCTTTAATCAAAAAAAGCATTTGGATTATTGGTGGAGATGGTTGGGCTTATGATATTGGTTACAGTGGCATAGATCATGTATTAGCTTCAGGTGAAAACGTAAACATTCTAGTTCTTGACAATGAAGTTTATGACAATACTGGTGGGCAAGCTTCAAAAGCAACTCCCTACGGAGCTCAAGCAAAATTTGCTTTCAACGGCAAACAAAAACAAAAGAAAGATTTGGGCTTATTAGCTATGAATTATGATAATGTTTATGTAGCATCTGTTGCCATTGGAGCTAATCAAGAACAAACTTTAAAAGCTTTTAATGAAGCTGAAAGTTTTGATGGACCATCTGTAATCATAGCTTATTGTCACAGTGATTCTCATGGTATAGATATGAAAACCCCTAGTCTATACCATAAAACAGCTGTTAACTCTGGCCAATGGTTATTGTATAGAAATGATCCAAGGCGTTTTGAAAACAAACTAAACACTTTACAGCTAGACTCGGAAGTTCCATCTATAAAAATTGAAGACTACTTGAAAATGGAAAAACGTTTTTCAAAATTATTTAATTGTAACCCAAATGAGTTTAAAACATTAATCCGAAAAATTCAAAAACAGGTGGATAAAAAATTTGATAAGTTTTTAGTCTTATCAACTGAGTCCGGTGTTCATAGGGCTAAACGAATTCAGAACAAAAAATTCAAAAACATGCTAAAACTTCAGTCATGAAAACAATTCAAAAGACTATACGTCTTAATATAATATCCGTAAGCGTTATAATTAACCTTTTAATACTTACTGCAATTATATTTACATGCTAAAACTAATTATTAGGGGGTAGATAGATTATTTGTTATCCATCTCATTAACAACTTCCCAATTTTTAGGAACTCCAGTAATTGTATACTCCGCAGATTTTTTCATAAAATAAAGAGCAACCTCATCGACAGGATTTTTTCCAATAACCTTATCAAACATAGCGGATGCTTTGGGAAACTCTTTATTTAAGAAATGTCTCAACCCTTTCTCAAAATCTTTAAGTGTTTTCCGTTTCAACATTATTTGTGCCTCACTATCACCATCAAAACATTCATAAATACGAGTAACATTATGTTTTCCTTTAACCAAAACTTTCCCTAAAAATCTAAAATTAAATTTATCCTTATTAGCTAAGGCATCAAAACTTGTTTCACTAACTATAATATTTGCCCCATAATGTTTAGTTACACCTTCCATACGTGAAGCGGTATTAACAGTATCAGCAATTATTGCGGTATCATTTCGGTTAGGATCTCCTATAATCCCCATTATTAACTGCCCTGTATGAAGTCCCATGCCTACACAAATTGGCTCAAAACCCTCTCTTTGTCTTTCTAAATTATAGTCTTGAATGGTCTTTTGCATGTTAATACAGGCCCATAAGGCATCTTCTGCATGTTCTGGAAACAGCGCCATGATTCCATCACCTAAATACTGATTTACAAATCCATTGTTTTTTTGAATTATTGGCCCCATTCTGCCCACATAAGCATTAACAAATTTAAAATTCTGTTCTGGAGTCATAGATTCTGCTAAGCTTGTATACTCTCTAATATCTGTAAATAAAACCGTAATTTCTTTCTCTATATGATCTCCTAAAACAACATCGGTAATAGCTTCCCTCCCAACTGATCTTAAAAATTCAAATGGTACAAATTTACTAGTAGCTTTATGAATACCATACAAACTTAAATGTGTTTTTATTCTACTTAATAGTTCATTTTTGGAAAAAGGTTTTGTTAAATAATCATTAGCACCAACATTAAAGCCTGTTACCAAATCACTCACCCGGTTTTTAGCCGTTAACAAGACAATGGGTAATTCACTGGTTAAATAACGTTTCCTAATAGTTTCACACACCTCATAGCCCGACATATTTGGCATCATAATATCTAAAAGAATTAAATCGAATTCATAACCTTTATCAAGAAGCCCTAAAGCTTCTTTTCCACTACCAACTTCATGAACACCGTAACCAGCTACGGTTAGATGGTTTTCTAGAACCCTGCGGTTTATAGGCTCATCATCAACAATTAAAATATTGATTTCTGCTTTTGTTTGAATAAATTCGGGTTCCTCATCTACCAAATTATTATTAGTTAATGACTGAACATGTTCCTCTTGGTTATTAATTTCAGTTTTAGAAATTTTACTACGTTTTTCTGAACTCAGAGGTAAAGTAAAACTAAACTCAGAGCCCTTATTAACCGCTGAAGTCACCTCAATTTTACCACCGTGTAACTCAACCAATTGTTTAGTTACTGATAATCCTAATCCGGTACCTCCATATGTTCGTTCAGTAGAACCATCTACTTGCTCAAACGATTTAAAAATAGTATCAAACTTATTCTCAGGTATTCCTATTCCGGTATCTACTATTGAAATTTGTAAGACTTCATCCTTCTTTTTAGCCCTTACCTCAATATTACCTTCTTTTGTAAATTTAATAGCATTCCCTAAAAGATTATACAAAATCTGTTGTAGCCTATTTTCATCTGCATTAACCAATGGAACATCTTTGGGAACTGAATTGATTAATTTAACAGACTTTCCTTTTACAAATACCTCAGAAAGCTTGAGGGCTAAATTAATTACAGGATATAAATCCAGAGGCTGCAACGATAAAACAATATCTTTATTTTTCAATTTGGAAAAATCTAGAATATCGTTTACCAAATTTGATAACCTCTTACCACTATTTACAATCAAGTCTAAATTTTCAATTGCTTTATTAGGCAACCTACCAGCAACACCATCTTTTAAAGATTCAGACAAGCCAATAATACCATTTAATGGAGTTCTCAATTCATGAGAAGTATTGGCAAGAAATTCATCTTTTAACTTATCTATTTTTTGAAGTTCTTTTCTACGTTCTCTTTCTGTTTCCGCTTTAGCTAAAAGCTTTTCAGTTAGTATGGATTCTTCCTTTAATTTTTGTCTATATTTAAATCTTTTGAATAAGATAAAAAGAAGCAAAATGACGCCTAAAATTACACCTATTAAAATATTCCTGAATGTAGATTGTCTCTTTAACTGTAAATCTTTTATTTGCGCATCTTTTTCTAAAGCTACAATTGCGCCTTGCTTTTTTTCAGAATCAAATTTGGCCTGCAATTCCTCTATTTGCTGAGACTTAGTTTTATTATATAAGCTATCTTTTACTGTTATAAGATTTAAACTATGTTCATATGCTTTTTTGTAATCTCCTTTATCCTTGTAGAGTCTTGATAACTGATCATAGTTAGTTCTTAATCTATCAATATCTTTAATATTTTCTGATATTTTTAAAGCCTTAAGTAAAAAACCTTCCGCTAAATCATATTGCTTTAATTGATGGTAATTTTTTCCTATTTCCAGATAACTCATAGAAAGCTCTCTTCTTTGCTTAAGCTGTTCTCTAATTTTTAAAGCTTTTTTATGGTAATTGAGAGCAGATTGATAATTTCCTTTCAAATTGGAAACTTTACCTATAGCTTCATAATCGTAGGCCATTCCCCATTGACTCCCCAATTCTTCATCTAAAGAAAGTGCTTTATTAAAATAGTTTAAAGCTTTATCATAATCTTCTAAAAACAAATAAGCATCGCCAATATTATAATTACAATTGGCCATTTCTAATTTATTTTCTAATTCTTCAAAAAGTTTCAGTGCTTTATGATAGCTTTCTAAAGCCTTTTCATATTTAAAACTCTTTTTTAGCACTTCACCTATAGCATTATAGGTTGTAGCAATACTAAAGTTATCTTTTTTGTTTTCGTAAATTTTTAAGATATCATAGTAGATCCTTAGACTTTCATCAAATTTCCCCCAATCATCTAAAATTATAGCCTTTTGATATAAACTATTAGCTATTCCAAAACTATCATTCTTTATTCTTGGAAATAATAAAGCCTTTTCTATATGCTCTAAAGCTTTATCATAATTAGACAATTGTCTCTCAAGAACACAATATTGATAATTAGCTAAAGAAATTCCCCAATTAAAATTATCAGCCTTACTTATTTGATAAAAACTATCTATATACTTCCTAGCCAGAACTTCATCATTTCGTTGATTAAGGTATTCCCAAGCAATATTTTTTAATACCATGACTCTAATGGAGTCTGAATTTGCTTTACTTAATTCAAGCTTTAAACTGTCAACCTTGGAATTCTGACCCAATGCTACAAAAAAGCATAATGAAACAAAGATGCAGAGTTTGTATTTCATTAAAAAAAAGTAAAACGGTTGGTTATTATCTTATAAAGGTAAAAAATATAAAATAAGAGGTAATAAATGTAAAGAGTCAATTAATTTTAAATAGAGCACTTATTTTAATGAACTCTCCATAACTAAGAACGGTACATCAATACTAAAAGCAAATGTTTCTAGAGCATGTCTTGTAAATAACCTGTCTAAAAAAGAGTGTTTTTCGCTTATCATAGACAACATTTCAATGTCGTTGTCAACTAAATATTGATGCACAACACTAAATATATCCTTTATATTTACGTCAATATAATCATGAATAGCTTCTGGAAAATGCACCTTGAAAAAATCAATATTTTGCAATTGTTTTTGTGCTAAATGGTGCTCATCTGCCACATGTAAAACGTACAATTTTGAATTATACAATTCTAAAATATCTTTTAATACTTGTAATTCTTCAATTGAGTATAAATTAATATGATTAGTTGTAAATGCTATTTTACCCAGGCGTGTATATTTACAACCTTCAGGTATTGCCAAAACAGGAACATAGCAACGCTGCATGACTCTTGCCGTATTACTTCCAAAAAGAACTCGTTGTAAACCAGAGGCTCCCTTAGTACCCATAATAATTAAATCAATCTGATGTTTTTCTGTAATTTGATTTATAGAATCTATAAAATTATCATAATCCACAATTGAATGGAATTGATGATTATCATAACTATTCTTAAGTTTTAAACCAGATATAATATTATCTATTGATTTTTTGGCGGCATCAATTAATGTAGAGTAAATGGTAGTTGAAGATGAAACTACCATCATATCATCTGAAATAAATGAGGATGCTTTCTGAACATTTAAAATATAAAAATTACAAATTTCATCTTTCAATAATTCTGTAGCATAGTTTATTGCATTAAGTGAATTTTTAGAAAAATCTGTAGGTAATAATATAGTTTTCATTGTTCGCTAGAATTTGTAATTAAGTAAATTTATATCTACTCTTTTATAAATACTATGACAATTATCAGTAAAACAAATCGTTACATTAACTCAAGATTAAAAATTAGTATAATAAGTCAAAGCATTGTATTAATAAAACATTACAAACAAAAAAATTCTATATGACCCGTTTTACTTTTCTATTATTGCTATTATGGTCTTGCCCTTTTATTTGCAGTATTACCAATTTCCAATTTAGCAATAATACCGTCTGTGTTAGCCCTTATTTTTGGGCTTTTAGCTTATTATTACTCTAAAAAGACTGGACAACTAAAAAAATAATTCAATTCACCTTCTTATTAACTATAATAGCCTTGTCTCTAACTACCTATAAAGCCATATTCTCTGAAACTAAAGTAGCAGAGAATGAAGAACTTCAAGCCACAGAAATTCAATCTAAAGAAGAGGCAATTGAGGAACTTGAAGAAATTGATGAGACTGAATTTGAAGATATTGAACTTTAAGACAAAGCTTTTCTTTGTAATTTGTATATTTGAGAAGTAAAATTAGCTATTAAGTTCAACATAATCAGTTTCAGACTAAGTTAACGGTCTGTTCTGAAAATAGAGAGATCTCCCAAAAGATGAAAACTGTTTTCATGCTTATGGTACTTACTATTGTAGGTACCTGTGCAACCCCAAAATACACAACAAAAATTCAGAACCTTAAAGATAGTATTCTGTTAGTTGATAGTGCGGAGGTTGTAAAATATTCAAATACCATCAAATCAACAGAGTTAAAAACTCACCTTTACATTCTTTCTTCTGATGAATTTGAAGGAAGAGAAACAGGTAAAGCAGGTCATAAAAAAGCAACCCAGTTCTTAAAATCTTATTATCAAAATGAAAAAATAGAATCTGCTTATGGGGGCAACAATTATTTTCAAACCATCCCCGGGGATTTTTTTCAAAATAAAATAGAAAGTTCAGATAATGTTTTGGCGTTTATTGAAGGTTCAGAAAAACCCGAAGAAATTGTTGTTATTTCAGCTCATTTAGATCATTTAGGAATTGAAGATGATGGACAAATAAACAATGGTGCTGATGATGATGGCTCTGGAACTGTCGCCTTGATGGAAATGGCGCAAGCATTTAATCTTGCCAAACAAGATGGTTATTGCCCTAAACGTAGTATTTTATTCTTACACTTTACGGCTGAAGAACTAGGAAAAAAGGGCTCTGAATATTATACGAACCACCCTGCCTTTCCTATTGAAAATACTGTTACAGACCTTAATATTGATATGATAGGCAGAGTAGATGATTTACATAAAAATAATGAAGACTACGTATATTTAATAGGTTCAGACAGACTCAGCAAAGAATTGCATTATATATCTGAAAAAGTAAATAAATCTTACTTTAATATTGATTTAGATTATAGATACAATGCCATTGGAGAAAGAAATAGGTATTATTCCAGGTCCGATCACTATAACTTTGCATCAAAGGGAGTACCCGTAATTTTCTATTTTAATGGAGAACATGAAGACTACCACAAACCAACGGATACACCTGATAAAATAAATTATGAGTTATTACAAAAAAGAACTAGACTTGTCTTTGCTACTGCTTGGCAAATTGCCAATCAAGAACATAGAGTTGTAAATGATGAAGACAATGAACTGTTAAAATAAAATTTGAATAGTCATATTCTACAGGCTTTTTATATATTTTAGCCTTAAAACAACAACGAAATTATGCAAAAACTCTTATCTATTGTTTGTATTGTATTAATAATAACTTCATGTATTTCCTCAAAAAACAAAAAAAACACCGAAGATTCAGTTGCCCTGGAATATGCTAAAACCATTACCGCCGAGGAATTAAAAAAAATGCTCTATACTTATGCTTCAGATGAGTATGAAGGGCGACAAACGGGTGAAATTGGTCAAAAAAAAGCCATTGAATTCATTAAAAATGAATATATGGAAAATGAAATCCCTTCTCCAATAGCAATAAATGACTATTTTCAATACATTCCAGAATCTTTCTTCAATGGGCATGCTAAGGCATCTGAAAACGTATTAGCATACATTAAAGGCTCTGACATACCAGATGAAGTTCTAGTTATTTCTGCACATTTAGATCATATTGGTATTACTAATGATGGAGAAATAAATAATGGCGCTGATGACGACGGCTCTGGGACTGTTGCTATTTTAGAAATAGCAGAAGCTTTTAAAACAGCTAAAAAAAATGGTCATGGACCAAAACGCTCTATTCTATTTCTACATGTAACAGGTGAAGAAATTGGATTGTATGGTTCAAGATATTACACGGATGTTGACCCTATATTTCCATTAGAGAATACAATAGCCAATTTAAATATTGATATGATTGGTCGTGTGGACAAAAAACATGAGAAAGACCCAAACTATTTATACCTAATTGGCTCAGACAAACTAAGTAAAGAGTTACACGATATTTCTGAAGAAGTTAACAAGAAATATATTGATATGAAATTTGATTATACTTATAATGCTGAAAACGACCCAAATCGTTTTTACTATAGATCAGACCATTATAATTTTGCCAAAAATAATATTCCTGTAATATTCTATTTTAATGGTACCCATGAAGACTATCACAGACCTTCTGATACACCTGAGAAGATTAATTACGAACTATTGGAAACTCGTGCTCGATTAATATTCCATACAGCTTGGGAATTAGCCAACAGAAGCGAACGTGTTAAGTTGGATGAAGAGAAATCTAATTAATCCATCAACACGTATTCAGCTGCCACAAACTCAATAGGTTCTACCGGAAATAAATTTGGATTATCATCTACAACACTATAAGATAAAACACAGGAACTATTCGCTGAAATACTCGTACATTGATTATTAGGAACACTAGTAGCCGTAGCACCTCCCTCTATAGTTAAAGTTACTTGAGGAAAACCCTTAACCTCAAAATTATTTGAGTTGAAAAACTCAATTTCATATGACAAAGCATCTTCATTACTATTGGTCTGGGGTGTAAACACAAAACTTAGCAACTCATATGTAATCGGTTTTATAACAGTTTCTTCAACTGGAGAATCGTCTTTTGGGCATGAACAAAATAAAGTAAGAGAGAAAAACAATAAAAATATATTCAAATATTTCATAGTAAAAAATAAAAATATTTAACAAAAAAAGCCTTTCGATTTTCGAAAGGCTTTGTATTTTTGGGTGGAAGATCGGTCTCGAACCGACGACCTCCTGAACCACAATCAGGCGCTCTAACCAACTGAGCTACAACCACCATATTTATCGCACTAAATAATGCGAGTGCAAATGTAATTGATTTCCGTTTTTCTGCAAAGACTTTTTTGTTTTTTTAAACCAAAAAGATGTTATTATTTCAAATCAAATAAACTATTAACCGCAACATATCGTTCTACATTGAAACCTTCAGCATGCTCCACACCTATTAATCTTCCTAAATCTCTAGCTCTATATTCTATACTATCAATAAAATTCTTACTAGAAATAGGTGTTTCCGGCTCTTTACTATTAGCATTAAAAAACTGTGATTTATAGGCTAAAACAGCATCTGTCTTTTTATCCATAAAACCACTAACATCAACAACAAAATCAGGTTTTATATCTTTCCACTGAATATAATGGTATACATGCTTTGGTCTCCAAACTTCCTGCCAATCATCATCATCTTCAATTTTAGTATCAATTTTAACCAATCCACTTAAAAAACAAGTATCGCTTACTAATTTACTTCCTTTACTATGGTCTATATGCCTATCATCAATAGTATTACATAGCACAACATCAGGCTTATATTTACGTATCATTTTAATTAGTTCTATCTGATGGTACTTGTCATTTATAAAAAAACCATCAGCAAACTCCATATTAGTACGCATAGCTACATTCAAAATTTTTGCAGCATTAAAGGCTTCTTCATCTCTATCTTCTGCTGTTCCTCTAGTACCTAATTCCCCTCTTGTTAAATCAATAATCCCTACCTTTTTACCATTGGCTATTTCTTTAGCTATGGTTGCACCGCAACCCAACTCTACATCATCTGGATGTGCTCCTATGGCAAGTATATCTAATTTCATTTATTTAGTTATGTTAATTGATTAATCGAAAAAATGCCTGTTTATTTACAAATTCCACGATAGTTTTTTAGTTATTCTTATCTAACCACGTGCAATTCTTCAAAAGAAAATGACAAACTAGTAAAACTTGCAATTACGAAAACGTGTTCGTTAATAGTTTTATCAATTTTCATAGGCTAAATATAACAATAATTAAAAAATAAAGACTTCCTTTAAAGTATGACATTCGTCATAATTAATAGTAATAGTCAGTGGTAATTTTACACTGTAATAAAAAAGAAAAAATTAACAGGAAAACTTTTTGACATGTATACAATGCTCATAATTTTAGTAATAACCATTGGGTTATTTGTTTGGGGGAAATTCACACCAGATATTGTTGCACTTATCTCCATGATAAGTTTGTATTTAACTGGTATTTTAACCCCTTCCGAAACTTTAAGTGGATTTAGTAATCCTACAGTAATAATGATTGCAGCTCTTTTTATTATTGGAGAAGGGATTGCACAAACAGGATGGACTGCCCTAGCCGGTAAAAAGTTTGTAGAATGGGCAGGAAAAAGTGTTCCCAAATTATTGGTTATAGTAAGTTTGGGTGCTGGTGTATTATCTGGTTTTGTTAGTAATACTGGTACAGTTGCTACTTTAATGCCTTTAACCATTTCTTCTGCATGGAGTATAGGCACATTGCCTTCAAAAATGTTAATGCCTGTAGCTTTTGGGTCTAATACAGGTGGATTACTAACTTTAACTGGAACACCTCCAAATATTATTGCAAGTAATGCTTTAGTTGAAGCAGGATTAGATGGATTTTCATTTTTTGAATTTGGATTAATTGGTCTACCTCTATTAATAATAGCCCTAATATATTTTAGATATGTTGGCTATAAACTTTTACCAAAAAACAAAACCAACAACAAACCAGTTAATATTGAATCTACATTACACAATTGGATTGAAGCCTATAAAATTAACGATGATTACTATAGATTACGTATAAGATCTCTTTCTCCATTAATAGATACAAAAATTGAGAAATGGGATTTTGAAAACGAGTATAACATAAGAATAATTAGACTTAAAAGAAGACATCCAAATGTATTAAAAGGATACCCTAAGTTTGAAGAATTTCCCGATTTAGAAACTGAACTCAGGTATCATGACATAATTACTGTAAAAGGTGACACCGAAGCCATAAACAGACTAATGATTAGATTTAGACTTGGCTTGCTTCCTTTAGAACCTGAAACTACAGATGAATTAAAGCATAACTTAATTAACCAAGAGGTTGGTATGACTGAGGTTATTGTTAACCCAAACTCTATATTAGTTGGCAGAAAATACAAATTAGCAGAATACTTTAAAAGATATGGTATTCAATTATTAGCTGTTTCTAGAAACCACACCCCGATACTAGAGAAAGAAATTAGAGTTAAAGTAGGTGATGCTTTTCTTTTAAGAGGAACTTGGGACAGTATTGAAGATTTAAAAAAACAACATGAAAATCTAGTAATTTGTGGTAGTCCGGAAGGGATGGCTAAAAACGTAGAAAGCTTAAACTACAAATCTTATATAGCACTGGGTGCCTTACTTCTTATGATTGTTTTTATGGTATTTAAAATAGTTCCAGGTTCTATAGCAGCCTTAATATCTGCTGGGATTATTTTGTTAACACGCTGTGTGCCTATGGCCAAAGCCTATAAAGGTATAAGTTGGATAAGTGTTGTAATGATAGCAGCCATGATACCAATGGGAATAGCACTTCAAAAAACTGGTACTGCTCAATTAATAGCTAATGCCTTAGTTAATTATTTAGGGTCTGTTAGTCCGACATTATTATTGGGTGGAATATTCATTCTAACAACTACATTTAGTCAGGTAATAAACAATTCAGCTACCGCTGTCCTTATGGCTCCTATAGCCATATTGGCTGCAACTTCATTGAATTTATCACCAGAACCATTCATGATTGTAGTAGCTATTAGTGCTTCAACAGCATTTTTAACACCAATAGGAACAACAACAAACGCCATGGTAATGACCGCTGGAGGTTATAAGTTCATGAACTACCTTAAAGTAGGTGCTCCATTATTATTAGTATTTCTAATCATTACAATGTTATTGGTACCTGTGATATGGCCATTTTAAAAATAAAAAAACTCTTTATTAGGGAAAGTAAGTAGTAAAAGGATAACATAAAAAATACCTTTTTTAAACAATGCATCAAATGAAATACTATAAAGCATTCATAATATTTTTAATAAGTATGAGCAGTTTATTTGCTCAAACCCCTGTTGAAGATGAAATAGGAATCTGGTATACAATGGCTGGAAATTTTAGGGTTTCAGACAAAATAAGTATAAGTAATTGCATTCAATCATGGCAGTATGATATTCCAGATAACTTTAATTTATTAATTATAAACGCTACATTAAACTATCATATATCTCCAAAATTAACAACATCCGTTTCTTATGGGTTTTTAGATATTGATAATGGTTTTGAAAAAACTGGAACCCATACCTATGAAAATCGCTTTTTTGAACAAATAGGTTACAAACATAAATTGGTAAAACTCCCCTTTGATCACAGGCTTAGATTGGAACAACGAATACTTAACAAAGCCACTCCAATCGATAATGTTTTACACAATAGATTTCGTTATAGAATAGGCACCAAAATAAAACTTAATAACACCTTATTTATTAGGCTCCACAATGAATACATATGGACGGTACAAACAAAAAAGAATAATGGTTTTGATGAAAACCGATTATATGGAGCATTAGGAGTTAACATTTTTAAAGCGGCTAACATACAAATAGGTTATTTAAATAGAAAAATTAAGGGTTTAGACTTACACCGGTTACAGCTCGGTATCTATTATAAAATAGACTTTAGAAAAAACAAAAGTTAAATTAGTTAATTGGTTAGTTTAGTTATATTTGAAAGGACCAGGCAACAATTCTTGATAATTTGTTGCCTGACTCCATTTTTATAACCTTTACTGTTTTTACATCTAATTTCTTTAAAGATACTTTTAGGCCTCTAATAAGTTCTTTTCTGGACACTAATGAACTAAACCATATAAATTGGTTTTTAAACAAAGAACTTTCATATAAATAATTATGAAGAAAGGCTTTTTCACCTCCTTTATACCAGAGTTCATTGTACTTACCTGAAAAATTTCTAACTAAGTTTCCTTCAGGTTTATTGAGTCCTCTAAGCTTTCTAGCAGTTGCTTTAATAGCTTCTTTTTCTGATGTGTAAAATGGTGGATTACACATAGACGCGGAAAACCTTTCATCTTCGTTTAAAATATATTTTAAAATATATTTACTATCCTTTTGAAAACGTAATGAAACAGCATCATTTAAACTATTTTTATCTAGAATCTCCTGAGCAAATTGCAAAGAGGTATTATCAATGTCAGTTCCAACGAATTGCCAATTATACTCCGCATTTCCTAAAATTGGATAGACACAACTAGCTCCTGTTCCTATATCTAAAACCTTAATGTTTTCAGATACCTCATAAGAGTCCATTAAATCTTTTAAATAATGAATATAATCAACTCGTCCTGGAATTGGAGGGCATAAGTTTTCATCAGGAAAGTCCCAATACTTCATACCGTAATATTTGAATAACAAAGCCGAATTCAATGCTTTTACCGCCTTAGGATTTGCAAAATCTATAGTTCTAGTTTTATATTGATTGGTAAAAACAAATTTAGACAACCCAGGGTATACCGAACAGAGGGAATCAAAATCATATCCAAACTTATGTTTATTATTTATATGTAAGCTATTATTCATATTATACTTTAACCATTTTCCAATACCCCTTTCTAAACCAAAATACAGCAATTATTGTCATGACCACTTCACCTAAAGCCACCGCCCAAAAAACACCTGAAGGACCCAACTCCAACGTCATGGCCAATAGGTATGCAATTGGCAACTGTAAAAGCCAAAAACAAATCAAGTTAATGTAAGTAGGTGTTTTGGTATCTCCTGCTCCATTAAAGGCATTCAAGGTTATCATTCCGTAACCATACAATATATAACCGGCAGTAATAATCCTTAGACTTAAACTACCATATTTTACAACTTCTGGTGTATCATTAAACGCTTGAATAATCTGCGGCGCAAAAACTAAGTAGATAATGGAAACCAAACCTAAAAAAATGGAACAAAATTTAGCCGTAATTAATACCGATTTTTCAGCCCGTTCTGGTTTCTTAGCTCCTAAATTTTGTCCAACCAAAGCCGCAGCTGCGCTACTCATGCCCCAAGCGGGCATTAATGTGAAAAGCATAACTCTAATAGCTATAGTATATCCTGCCAAAACATCACTTCCGAATTCGCTCATAATTCGCATTAAAAATACCCATGACGAAGTCCCTATAAAAAATTGTCCAATACCACCCAAGGAAACCTTAATGATATTAAACATAATTTCAACCCTAAAAACTAGATCCCTAAAGGCAATTTTTATTTTACTATAACCATAAAACAAAATTGCTAATTGAAATAATACGGCTACACCCCTACCAATAGTCGTGGCTATAGCAGCACCTTCAACACCAAATGCCGGAACTGGCCCAAATCCAAATATAAAAATTGGGTCTAATATTATGTTTAATCCATTTGATAGTACCAAGGTCCACATAGAAATTGAAGCTTCTCCCGTTCCTCTAAAAATAGCATTGATTAAAAACAGGAGCATGATAGTCATATTTCCTCCTAAGAGAATTTTGGTATAGCCATATCCTTCTTCTATTAAATCAGGTTCTGCACCCATTAGCTCTAATATTTCCTTTGGATAAAATAAACCAACTGCACTTATTATTAATGCTACAAATACACCTAGAAATATCACTTGAACAGCTGCTTTTGAAGCTTCCTTATAATTTTTTTCTCCAACACGTCGTGCAACTATTGCTGTAGCCGCAATACTTAAACCAATGGCCACGGCATAGATTAAGGTTATAACAGATTCTGTCAAACCAATAGTAGCCACGGCATTAACACTAACCCTAGACACATACATTATGTCTACAAGCGCAAAAATTGATTCCATGAGCATTTCAAGAATCATAGGCACTGAAAGCATGAAGATAGCCTTTCTTATACTTCCTGAAGTAAACTCTTTTTGTTTACCAGTAATGGCAATTTTAAAATAAGAAATAAATTGTTTAAATGTAATTTTATTGGATAGCATTAAATATCTGAATTAATGATAGAAATGGCTAAAGGATGAGACCTTTAACTCTTTTGTGTCCTTAAGAATATGGACAATTACCGGAAGTCAATTTAAACAATCATAGGTAGCAAAGTTGTTGAAATAATTTTAAAATACAAAATGATTTTTTAGGCAACCTTTTCTATTTCAATTATATTCGCCAAAATTTTCACAATGCTAAAAGCTGTTATTTTTGATATGGATGGGGTTATTATTGATAGTGAACCCTTACATAACAAGGCATATCATGATATGTTTGATGAGGTGGGTATAGACGTTTCTAAAGAACTTTACGAGTCTTTTACAGGGCAATCTACCATTAATATTTGCAAGCGGTTATGTGAGCATTTTAACTTGGATGAATCTCCCGAAACATTGGTAGCTCTTAAGCGTAAGCATTACAAACAGTTTTTTGAAACTAATTCTGACTTGTCCCTTATTAATGGAGTTTTAGAGTTGATACAAAATTATCACCGTAATGGATTAACTTTAGTCTTAGGATCTTCCGCTGCCATGACTAGTATCAATCAGATTTTCGATCGTTTTGAGTTAAATCAATATTTCAAAGCCAAATTAAGTGGTGCTGATTTGAAAGAGTCTAAACCGCATCCTGAAATATTTATTAAAGCAGCTGAAGCTTCTGGGTTTAAACCTGAAGAATGCATAGTTATTGAAGATTCCACAAATGGAATTTTGGCAGCAAATGGAGCTGGGATTTACTGCGTTGGTTTTGATAGTTTCCATTCTAAAAATCAGGATTACTCTAAAGCTAATAAGGTTATTACAAATTTTGAAGAGATTTATTTTGATAGGGTTAGTACCTTATTAAACTAAAAAAATACAACTCTAACTTAATACAATTAAATCATTAAATACTTTATTTTAAATGAGAACTTAACTAAAACTTAGGTTAGCAAGTAAATAACAAAAAAAGCAACCAAACTGGTTGCTTTTTTTGTTATCTAAATTTATAATTTCTTAAATATGTAACGCTCTATTATCCGTAGCTGCCAAAGCTGCTTCTTTGATAGCCTCAGTAAATGTAGGATGCGCATGAGACATTCTAGAAATATCCTCGGCACTAGCTCTATATTCCATTGCAACAACCGCCTCAGCAATCATATCTGCTGCACGTGCTCCAACCATATGAACTCCTAAAATTTCATCAGTACTTTTATCTGCTAAAACCTTTACAAACCCATCGATATCCATACTTGCTCTACTTCTACCTAAAGCACGCATTGGAAATTGTCCTACCTTATAAGCTATACCTGCTTCTTTAAGTTGCTCCTCAGTTTTTCCTACAGCAGCAACTTCAGGCCATGTATAAACAACACCTGGAATTAAATTATAATTTATATGTGGTTTTTGTCCAGCTAAAGTTTCAGCAACAAATACGCCTTCTTCTTCTGCTTTATGTGCTAACATAGCACCTTTAACAACATCACCAATAGCATAAATATTAGAAGCGCTAGTTTGCAAATGATTATTCACCTCTACTCTACCTCTATCATCTAATTTTACTCCTGCAGCTACAGCATTTAATCCATCAGTATACGGACGACGACCAACAGACACTAAACAATAGTCTCCTTTAAACTCAACTTCTTGTCCCTTTTTATTAGTAGCCTTCACTATTACCTCATCTCCTGCTCTTTCAACAGCTTTTACTTGATGAGATACATTCATTTTAAATTTTTGTTTCTTTAAAACTTTGTTTAATTCTTTAGAAACACCCGCATCCATAGTTGGTACAATTCTATCGGCATACTCAACCACTGAAACTTCAGCACCTAATCTTTTGTATACTTGACCAAGCTCTAAACCAATAACACCTCCTCCTATAACAATTAAATGTTTAGGAATTTCTTTAAGTTTTAATGCTTCCGTAGAGGTTATTATACGCTCTTTATCAATATTAATAAATGGTAAGCTTGATGGTTTACTACCGGTTGCAATTATGGTTTTTTTTGCTTCAATTTCAGTAGTCTCTTCACCTGAAATTGTAATATGAGTAGCATCTTTAAAACTTCCTAATCCTTGGTAAACATCAATATTATTCTTCTTCATTAAGAAATCAATTCCTCCCGTAGTTTGATCTACTACGGCTTGTTTACGAGCAATCATTTTCTCTAAATTCACTTTAACATCACCAGGAATCTCAATACCATGCTCTTCAAAATGTTTTACCGCATCTTCATAATGGTGTGAAGAATCTAAAAGTGCTTTACTTGGTATACACCCAACATTTAAACATGTTCCTCCTAAAGTAGAATACTTTTCAATAATGGCGGTTTTCATTCCTAATTGCGCACAACGAATTGCTGCAACATATCCACCTGGACCCGAGCCTATTACAGCTACATCATATGAATTCATAAATTAATATTTGTAAAAATTGGTAAACCAAAAGTACAAATGTTTTATGGTTAGACAATAAAAAAATTATTAACCCATATAAGAATTGAATATCCCTTAATTAAGTTTATAAATATTAGTAAAAATGTAATCTTCTTATAACAATTCCTGTTTTGTTATAAACTACTTAAGTTTTTCAATTGAATTTAAAACCCAATTTAACTCCGGGTCATTCTTTGATTTTCTATCATTTACTTTCGGCAAAACCTTTATATCTGGTTTAATACCATAGCCATCAGGATTTTGCTTATAAGGGGCTTCAATTTGCATTAGCCCCATACTTATTTTTACTCCGGATGTTGGTAATTTATATACCCTATAAATACCTGCAACACAGCCATTGTATGCTCCACCAGTTTCTTCTCCAACAAATGTTGCTCTTTTGGTTGCCTTTAAATGTGTGGAAATTAATGAGGATGCTGAAAAAGAATTGCCGTTTATAAGAACAAACATTTTGCCTTTGTAATTTAAAGGATTTGGCTTTTTGGTTTTCGTACTTCCAAATTTATAATACAGCTTTCCATTTTTCTTTTTAGTTGTAATAAAGTTATGTGCAAAAATAATGGGAGACAATAAACCGCTGGCAAATTTTATACTATTGGGAGAGGTATTGCTCAGTAAGTATTTAAAAAATGGCGTTCTGCTATTAACTTCACTTTCCAAAATAAATTGATACTCCTTATCAATTAAATATGAATATAATTTCTCTATTTCTGCAATTCGTCCACCACTATTATCCCTTAAATCCAAAATAAAATAGTTTGTTTTAAGCGAATCCATTTTTGCAAAACAATCTTTATAAAACTTCTTATAATTACCATTAGTAAAACTTCGTAATTTCATATATCCAATAGTACTATCTTTCCCTATTAAATTAAAGTTTCTTGTATATTGCCTCCTTCTACTTATATAACCATATTTACGGTTATCCTTTCTTCTTTTCTTGGCAATTTCTTTTATTGTTTTTTTCTGCCCTTTTGATAACTTTTGGGGTGGTAACTTTTTCAAAGAATCTTTATGTGAAAGCCCTTTGTTTTCTCTTTTAGGAATGCGTTTTAATGTTCTTATAAAAAGTGAATCGTTCTTTCTAAAAGTGACCTGCAAACTATCAATATACCCTTTATCAAAATAATAGTACGCAATGAATCTTTTTCCAATGTGTCTATTGTGAAGTGTGGTATTATAACCATCAGTAGTGAAACGTTTTTTATATGTTTTTATGAGTTTAGAAACATGTTCTTTGTTAAATCTAATAACCTCTGCACCTACTAGTGATGTATCTTTACCTAAGGAGTTTTTAACCCAAAGCCTATCTTCTAAATACTCAAAATCTAAGTCGTAAAACTCAAATTTTTTCTCTTTAAGCTCCTTCCTTTCCTTTCTTTTAAATGCTTTACCACCTAAACTAATATTTACATGGCCATGCTTTACATGGGCCACAACTGGAGCCAATTTTCTATAAAATTCCCTAGAATTTATAGCCTTATTAATAGATCTTTTTAAGCTGTCAAATTTAAAATCTAAATCTTCTTTTGCAGTATACTGATATAGTCTTGGGTGATGCTTTTTTAATTGATTATAAACTTTGTCAATATCATCATGTAAATCTTCAACAGCATGTAAATTGATTAATTGTTCATTATACTTTTTAACGCTTATACAGGAAGCAAAAAAAACTAAAAACAAAAGTGAAAATAGAAGTTTTTTCATAAGTAAATTAAATTTGAAGCTATTGCTAAAATAACAGTATTCTTTATAATTTAAATACTAATTGCGTTTCTTTAACTTTTAGCAAAATGAAATAAAGTCTCATAATAAATTTCTTTACTTTTGTGCACCATGCAAAAAAATATAAACATATTAAACAAAAAGGCACGCTTTCAGTATGAAATACTAGATAAATATACGGCCGGTATTGTACTGACTGGAACCGAAATTAAGTCTATTAGAAGTGGAAAAGCGTCTATTGCAGAAAGTTTTTGTGAGTTTAATGATAGACATGAACTTTTTGTTGTTAATATGACTGTTGAAGAATATAGCCATGGCACATATTACAATCATAAACCCAAAGCTACACGAAAGTTACTTTTAAACAGGCGTGAACTTAAAAAGCTAGAAAAAGAAGTTCAAAATACCGGACTCACCATCATTCCTTTACGTTTATTTATAAATGACAAAGGATATGCTAAACTTGATATTGCTCTTGCCAGAGGTAAAAAGCTTTATGATAAAAGAGAAACTATAAAAGATCGAGATAACAAACGAAATCTTGATAGAATTAAAAAGAACTTCAAATAATTTATGAAATACTTAACCGTTTAAGTATTTCATATTCATTAATTTCATTCATTAATTATTAATCGTCTAAGATGAAAAATACCTTAATCTTATTTGTGGTTTTCTTTATCACAATTGGCACTTTGCAAGCTCAAAAAAAGTCTAATAAAGATGAAAAGCAAAACGTATTTGCTATTGATACAACCAAAGCCAACACTATAGATAGCACTATTAAAACATTGTACGCAACCATTTCTGGAGAAAAAGGTGAAAAACGAAATTGGGGACAATTCAAATTTTTATTTTATAAAGATGCCAAACTAATTCCTTCAGGAGAAAACAAAAAGGGTGAATTCAAATTGGCTTATATGACACCAAGTGATTATGTAAAGAGTTCAGGAAAATGGTTAGAAAACAATGGCTTTTTTGAAAAGGAAATACATAGAGAAACGCAGCAATTTGGTAATTTAGTTCATGTTTTCAGTACATATGAGGCATATTATAATAGTACTGATGAAAAGCCTTTTATGAGAGGAATTAACAGCATACAGTTACTATATGACAATAACCGTTGGTGGATTGTTAATATCTATTGGACTAACGAAACAGAAAAAAACAAAATACCTAAAAAATATTTACCGTAAACAATGCTTACTACATGTCTAAATTAACATATTTAAACGCTACTGAAGAAACAGGTAAAGCATTTTACCTTAGTGAAATTGAAGGGACAATAGTTATGCTAAATTTATTGAAATTCAGAAAATGGGCTGATTATTCAAACTTTAAGGATATTGACCCGGGAAAACAAACCTCTGGAGAAGAAGCCTATCAGCTTTATATTAAAAACACACTTCCTTTTTTAAAAGATTCAGGAAGTGAAGTTCTGTTTCAAGGCAATGCAGGTGGTTTTTTAATAGGGCCTGAAAACCAAAATTGGGATTTAGTTCTATTAGTTAAACATAAAAGTAAAGCGGATTTTTTGAAATTTGCTTCAAATAAAGATTATCTTAGAATTTCTGGACATAGAACAGCAGCTATTGAGGATTCTAGGCTTTTGCCAATAACTGAAACTTCATAAAACTAAAATGGCCAATTTTTTCACTGAAATATCACAAGACTTAAAAGCGTTTATTGAGAAACAAAAGATTTTTTTCGTGGCAACTGCAACCGATATGGGTAGAATTAATTTATCACCAAAAGGGCAAGATAGTTTTAGAGTTATAGAAAAAAATAAGGTTGTTTGGTTAAACTTAACAGGTAGTGGTAATGAAACTGCAGCGCATTTGTTAAAGAATGACCGCATGACTGTTATGTTCTGTTCTTTTGAAGGAAAACCTCTTATTTTAAGACTCTATGGAAATGCAAAAATATACCATGAAAGAGATATTGAATTTAATGAGTTCATAGATTTGTTTCCAAAAATAGCAGGAACCAGACAAATTATTGAAATGAAAATAGAATCTGTACAGACCTCTTGTGGATACGCAGTACCTTTTATGGATTTTAAAGAAGACCGTAATCAATTAAATTCCTGGGCTGAAAAACAAGGTGAAGAACGCCTAAATGAATACCGAAAAGAAAAAAACTCAAGGAGTATCGATGGGTTTGAGACTGGGCTTTTCTAGATTTAGAATTAGGTATTAACTTCGCTAATAGAAAACAAAACGCGGTTAACGTTTAACCGTTGACAGTTAACAAAACTAATTTTTATCTTCAAGAAGAGGTACAAACCTAAAATCACCATATTCATGCTGTTCAAATTCTTTTGCCGCTTTTCTAACAAATAAAGTCATGGTTTGAACATCTGTACCAACTGGAATTACCAATCTACCTCCAACTTTTAATTGACTCAATAATGGTTTTGGAACAAAAGGAGCTCCAGCTGTAACAATAATACCATCAAAAGGCGCTTCATCAGGTAATCCTTTATAACCATCACCAAAAATTAGCTTCTTTGCCCTGTATCCTAATTTTGGTAAAAATTTACTTGTGTTCTTAAACAATTCATTTTGCCGCTCAATACTATAAACCTTTGCTCCTAATTCACATAAAACAGCTGTTTGATATCCGCAACCTGTACCTATTTCTAAAATTTTAGCACCACTTTTCACTTCTAAAAGCTCTGTCTGAAATGCAACAGTATATGGCTGTGATATGGTTTGGTTTGCAGCTATGGGAAAGGCCTTATCTTGGTAGGCATGATCAATAAAACCAGAATCCATAAATAAATGTCTTGGCACATTTCCTATAGCATTTAAAACGTTATCATCTATTATTCCTTTGGCTTTTATTATGTTAACAAGCTGCTGCCTTAATCCTTGGTGTTTAAAAGTATCTTTCAATGTTGGTTAGTTTATTTCGCTAAAATTAGTCAAACATTTTAAAGCCTAAAATAATATTTAAGAATTTATTTTAAGGGCTTTTAAATATCATTTAATGAGCGAAAATTTCGCTGGAAATCATTAAATTCACCTACTAAATATTGTATTTTTGTTAAAAACATAAATTATATGCTAAACGCTGGTGTACTTGGTGCTGGCCACCTTGGAAAAATTCACTTAAGACTTCTAAATCAATCAAATAAATACAACCTTGTTGGGTTTTATGATGCCGACGAAAACAATGGTAAAAAAGTTGAAGCAGAATTTGGATATAAGTTTTTCAATACTATAGATGAACTTATAGAAGCCGTGGATGTTGTTGATATAGTTACACCTACACTATCGCATTACGACTGTGCAAAAAATGCTATTGCAAAAGGCAAACATATTTTTATAGAGAAACCTATAACAAATACTGTTGAAGAAGCGGAACACCTTAGAGAGCTTTTGGCTGAAAGTAAATTGAGAGGTCAGGTTGGACATGTAGAACGTTTTAACCCTGCATTTTTAGGAGTAAAAGACGATATAGAATCGCCTATGTTTATTGAAACCCATAGGTTAGCTGAATTTAATCCAAGAGGTACAGATGTTCCTGTGGTGCTAGATTTAATGATTCATGATATTGATATTATTCTAAGTCTGGTAAAATCTAAAGTTAAACATGTTTCGGCCAGTGGAGTTTCAGTTATAAGTGACACACCTGATATTGCGAATGCACGTTTAGAGTTTGAAAACGGTTGTGTAGCCAACTTAACGGCAAGTAGAATTTCACTAAAAAATATGCGTAAAGCCAGATTCTTCCAAAAAGACGCTTATATCTCAGTTGATTTTTTAGAAAAGAAATGCGAAGTAGTTAAAATGAAGGATGCGCCAGAAAACCCAGGAGATTTTGATATGATTCTTCAAAATGCTGAAGGAGTAAAAAAACAAATTTATTTTGACAATCCTACTATTGCAAACAATAACGCTATTCTAGATGAGTTAGAAACCTTTGCAGATGCCATCAATAATAACACAACACCAGTTGTAACACTTCATGATGGCACTGAAGCTTTACGTGTAGCTAATCAAATAATAAATTCTTTTTAAAATGCAAATCATAGCGGTTATTGGTGCTGGAACTATGGGAAATGGTATTGCTCATACTTTTGCTCAATGCGGATTCAAAGTTCAGCTAATAGATATTAATGATGTTTCTCTAAACAAGGGATTAGATACCATTGCTAAGAATTTAGATAGAATGGTTATTAAAGAAAAAATAACGGTAGCGGAGAAATCACAAACTTTAAATAATATTTCAACTTTTATTAGGCTTGAAGAAGGCGTAAAAAATGCTGATCTGGTTGTTGAAGCGGCTACGGAAAATATAGATTTGAAATTAAAAATATTCAAACAGCTTGACGAAATTTGTTCTGATGATACTATACTATCTACTAACACCTCATCTATATCTATAACCCAAATTGCGGCAACTACCTCAAGACCAAATAAAGTTATTGGTATGCATTTTATGAATCCTGTACCCATTATGAAGTTAGTTGAGGTTATTAGGGGGTATAGCACCAGTGATGATGTTACCAATAGCGTCATGGAACTTTCCAAATCTATAGGTAAAATTCCCGTTGAAGTGAATGATTATCCAGGTTTTGTTGCGAATCGAATATTAATGCCAATGCTTAACGAATCTATTGAAACCTTATACAATGGTGTTGCTGGTGTTGAAGAAATTGATACGGTTATGAAATTAGGCATGGCCCACCCAATGGGGCCCTTACAATTAGCAGATTTTATAGGATTAGACGTATGTTTATCAATATTAAATGTAATGTATGATGGCTTTAAAAACCCTAAATATGCTCCTTGCCCATTATTAGTGAATATGGTAAGAGCAGGGAAATTAGGGGTGAAATCTGGTGAAGGATTTTATGATTATTCTAAAAGCAAAAAAGCCGAAAAAGTATCTGCCCAATTTTTGAAATAATGTCAATAAAAGAAAACCTACTCAACATAAAATCTACCCTTCCTGAACATGTAACACTAGTTGCCGTTTCAAAGACTAAACCAGTTAGTGATATCATGGAAGTTTATCATACTGGACATAAAGTTTTCGGAGAAAACAAGATTCAGGATATGGTAGAAAAATACGAAATCATGCCAAAAGATATTGAATGGCATATGATTGGTCATGTTCAAAGAAACAAAGTAAAATATATGGCGAGCTTTGTAAGTTTAATTCATGGCGTTGATAGTTTTAAATTATTAGAAGAAATCAATAGGCAGGCCTTGAAGCATAATCGTGTTATTGACTGCCTTATTCAAATTAAAATTGCCTCAGAAGACTCTAAATTTGGTATCATGCCGCAAGTAGCAAAGGATATTATCCAGTCTAGAGATTTTTCTGATTTAAAAAACATTAAAATTGTGGGTCTAATGGGTATGGCAACATTTACACATGATAATCGTCAAGTTGAAAAAGAATTTAAATTACTAAAATCTACTTTTGAAAACTTAAAAACAATAAAAACTGAAAACTGCGAATTACAAACCATTAGTATGGGTATGAGTGGTGATTATAAATTAGCTATAGAATGCGGTAGTACTATGATAAGAATTGGAAGTAGCATCTTTGGAGCTCGAAATTATAGTTAATCAAAATATAATTAAACAATTTTGTACGCAATACTAGACATAGAAACCACCGGAGGCAAATACAATGAGGAAGGCATTACAGAGATTGCCATCTACAAGTATGACGGCCATAAAGTAGTTGATCAGTTTATTAGTTTGGTAAACCCTGAAAGAGACATTCAGCCTTTTGTTGTTAACCTAACAGGAATTAACAACAATATGCTCCGAAATGCACCAAAGTTTTATGAGGTAGCAAAGCGTATCGTGGAAATAACAGAAGACTGTATTGTTGTTGCTCACAACGCCCAGTTTGATTATAGAATTTTATGTACAGAATTCAGACGTTTAGGCTTTGAATATGAACGACAATCCCTATGCACAGTTGAACTATCTAAAAACCTAATTCCAGATCAACAATCTTATAGTTTGGGGAAATTAGTTAGAGCTTTAGGAATTCCGGTAACAGACAGACATAGAGCCTCAGGTGATGCTTTAGCAACCGTAAAGCTCTTCAAAATGTTACTAGATAAAGATACCCAGAAAAGTATTATTCAAAATGCTGTTAGAGCTAGCCCTAAACATCAGCTAGAACCTAGACATATTGATATTATTGCCGATTTACCAACCATAACTGGGGTATACTACATTCATAAGGAGGATGGGGAAATCATTTACATTGGTAAAAGTAAAAACATAAAAAAAAGAATAAACCAGCACTTTACTAACACCAATCCAAAATCAAAAAAAATTCAGGCGCTCGTAAGGTCAGTAACATATGAAGCTACTGGAAGTGAATTAGTTGCCTTATTAAAAGAAAGTGAGGAAATTAAACGCTTAAAACCGATTTATAACAGAGCCTTACGCAGAACCATATTTACACATGCTTTATATAGTTTTATTGATGAGCATAATTATATAAACCTAAAAATTGATAAAGCTGATGGTAGAAAAAAACCTATAACTACTTTTAATAATAGGCAGAGCGGAAAAAGTTTCATAATAAAAGCTATTGAGGAATATCATTTATGTCAGAAACTTACTGGAATATATAAAACTAAAACTAGCTGTTTTAATTATGATGTTAAAGCTTGTGAAGGAGCTTGTATCCAAGAAGAAGAAACTACATCATATAACAAACGTGTTGAATCTCTAATTTTAAAAAACAGTTATACTAATAGAAATATGGTTATTATAGACCGTGGTAGAGATATTGACGAACGCAGCGCTATTTTAATAGAAAATGGTATATTTACTGGCATAGGATTTTTCAACCTTAATTATCAGATAAATAATATAGAAGTTTTAAAATCTATCATTACACCAATGAATAATAACAGAGATACCCAACATATTATTCAAAGTTATTTAAGAAAAAACAAAAATATTAAACAAATAGTTTTTGAAGATTTATGAAAAAAATCATCCTAAGCCTACTACTTCTACTCTCCACAATAAATCTATTTTCCCAAAATACAACCTCCTTTAATTCGGAATCTTATGAAGTTACTTTAGGAGATTTAAATACCAATTACTACTCAAACGACCCTACTGCCAACGCACTTGTTATTTATGAATATGGTAATAGCTACGTTGACAAAAAAGAGTACGACCTAACAACTGAGGTAAAGCATAAAATTAAAATATTCAACAGAGAAGGTTTTGACAATGCAACAGTAAGCATCTATCTATATAAGACTAAAAACTATTCCCAACAAGCTCAAGACATAATTGGCATTACTTACAATAACATTGAAGGAAAATTGGAAAAATCTCAATTGAGCCAAAAAGATGTATTTAGAGAAAACTATAATGAAAAATATGACATTATAAAATTCACATTACCTAATATCCAAGAAGGCTCTGTAATTACTTATAGTTACAAAATTATTTCAAAACACATGTTTAAATATCAAGGTTGGGAATTTCAGGGCGAAATCCCTAAATTATATAGTGAATATAATGCAAGTATTCCTGGTAACTGGCTATATCATAAAAAATTAGTAGGAAGCGAAAAGTTAGCAATAAACGAATCTAAGATAGAAAAACATTGTATACAAATGTTTAATGGAGCCCATTCAGATTGTGCTGTAAGCAGATACGCCATGAAAAACGTGCCTGCATTTATAGAAGAGGATTACATGACAACTAAAGATAACTATTTAGCACGAATTGAATATGAATTAGAAACTTTTAAGGGTATGGATGGTACCATTAAGCATTACACTAAAACATGGGAAACCGTTGATAAGGAATTTAAAACAAATAAAGAAATTGGCAAGGAACTAAGAAAAAAGTTAAACCCAGAAGATCTTCTAAATATTGATATCATTAGTGAAAAAGATGATTTAAAAAAAGCTAAATCCATTTATGAATTTGTACAAAAAAATTATACTTGGAATGAACAATTTAGAGTATTTTCAGATGTTTCTGTAAAAGACCTTTTAAAAGACAAATCAGGAAATGTTTCGTCAATAAATATTTTGCTTCATAATTTATTAAAAGAATGCCAAATTGAGGTTAATCCAATTCTATTATCAACAAGAAAAAATGGATTTCCTACCACAATTTTTCCAGTCCTTTTAGATTTTAACTACCAAATAGTGCAGGCAACCATACAGGGAAAAACCTACCTCTTAGATGCTACTGATAAATATTTAAGCTTTGGTGAAATTCCGTTTAGATGTTTAAACCAAAAAGGTAGACTTATAGATTTTAATGCTGGTAGCAAATGGATTGATATAATTCCCAAACGTTCAGATAATATTTACGAGGCTAAATTAAAAATTGATGAAAATAATAACATAGTTGGCACCATTCAATCTAAAAGGACTGGACAACATGGTTATGAAAGTAGGCGAACCTATTTTAAGAACAGGTCTGCATATATAGAAAACCTTGAAAATAAATCTATAAATGCTTCAATTTCCAATTTTGAAATTGGCGATTGTACACCAACAAGTTCCTTTTTTAGAGAGAAATATGACATAAAATATACAGGTGAAGAAATGGAAAAAAACATCTATATAAACCCATTTTTCATTAAACCGTTTAAGGACAACCCTTTTAAACTTCAAGAAAGATCCTACCCAGTGGATTTTGGTTATGCGGATTCCTTTTATTATATATTAAGGTTAGACATAGGGGATAGCTATGAATTTATTGAAAAACCTAAACCTATTATGCTTAACCTACCTCATAATACGGGTACATTCTCCTTTACTTCTGAAGCTGTAGGAAGTAAGTTAACGGTATCTTTTAGGGTTAACTTTAAGGAACCAATATATCCTGCTGATTACTATCCATACTTAAAAGAATTCATGAACAAAATAATTGACATTCAAAATAACTCGCTAATACTTTTAAAGAAATTAAACTGATGAATAAAATCACCTTAACCTTGTTGCTTCTCCCTACCTTTTATCTATTCTCTCAAACCTCATTTAACTCAGAAGATTTTCGAGTTACATTGGCCGATATTAACACTAATGTTTATGAAAAGGATTCTACAGCTAACTCAGTTATAATTTATGAACATGGAAAAAGTTGGGTAAGTCCTTCTACTTATAAATTAATGACTAAAGAAAAGCGTAAAATAAAAATTTTAAATAAGGAGGGCTTTGATAAAGCAACTATTGAACTTTACATGTATAAAAGTGGCAGTAAATTTGAAAAAGTAGAAGATATACTTGCCACTACCTATAATCTAGTTGATGGTAATGTTATAACAACACAACTCAACAAAAAAGATGTATACAAAGAAAAGTATAATGAAAACTTTGACATTGTAAAGTTTACACTCCCAAATGTTAAAGAAGGGACCGTTATTTCATATAGCTATACTATAATTTCGCCTTTTATGTTTAAATATAAAGGCTGGGAATTTCAACATGATGTTCCAACACTTTTTAGTGAGTATCAAACCAGTATACCAGCCAATTGGACATATAACATTAAACTAGTTGGTGGTAAAAAACTAGTAACCAACACAGCTGATGTTAAAAAAAATTGTTTAGAAGGACCAAGAGGTGCCATAGCTCATTGCCTTGAGAGTGTTTATGCCATGAAAAATATTCCTGCATTTATTGAGGAAGATTATATGACTACAGAAGATAATTATCTTTCTAGGGTTGAATATGAACTCCAAACTTTTCAAGGATTTGATGGTTCTTATCAGCACTTTACCAAAACTTGGGAGAATGTAGATAAAGAACTTAAAACAGATCCTAATGTTGGAAAACAACTTCTAAAATCAGTTAATTTAGAAGAATTATTACCAAATAATATCATTAGTAGCTCAAATTCTATTGAGAATGCCCAAGCCATTTTTGAGCATGTCCAAAAAACTTATACCTGGAATGAAAACTTCAGGATTTATAAAGATGTTTCAATAAAAGATTTAATTAAAAACAAATCTGGTAATGTATCTTCAATAAACATCTTATTGCATAACATCTTAAAGGAGAAAGGCTATAATGTCAAGCCTCTCTTAATTTCAACAAGACAACATGGACATCCAACCAAAATATATCCTGTTTTATCAGATTTTAATTACCTAGTAGCTCATGCAATTATAAATGGAGAAACTTATCTGTTAGATGCTACCGACAAATTTTTAAGTTTTGGCCAAATACCATTTAGATGCTTAAACTCTTATGGAAGACTTTTAGACTTTAACACGTCAAGCGATTGGTTTGATATTGTGCCTAAAAAATCTGATGTGTTTTATGAAGCTAAGTTACATATTGATGAACAAGAAAACATTGTAGGCACTATTAAATCTAAAAGAACTGGATACCATGCCTACAACTACAGAAAAGCTTATTTCAAAAATAAAAGTGCTTATATAGAAAGGCTTGAAAATAATTCTCAAGACATTATTATTTCTGATTTTGAAGTTGGAAATAGTACGGCAATTAGTCCAGATTTTAAAGAAAAGTATGATATTGAATATACAAATGAAGAAACTGGAGACAACATATATTTAAACCCTTTCTTTGTGAAATTCTTTTCAGAAAACCCATTCAAACTACAGGAAAGAACCTATCCTATTGATTTTGGGTATCCAGACTCCTATTATTACACCCTAAAGTTAGATATAGGTGATAATTATGAAATTATTGAAAAACCAAAAATTGCCATAGGAAGCTTACCTGATAAAGCTGGTAAGTTATTTTTCTCTTCAAAAATGATTGGTAACGAACTAATAGTATCATTAAAAATAGACTTCAAAAAAGCTGTTTACATAGCCGATTACTATCCGTACCTCAAAAAATTCATGAATAAAATAGTTGAAGTTCAAAACAATTCACTCGTACTTTTAAAGAAAAAATAATCTATCTTTAGTATTTTTGAAACAATGAGTAAAAATGCTAAAAGACATTGGAAAACCAAGCTTCATGAAATAATTTATGAAGCAGACACCAAACCTGGTAAGTTATTTGATGTTATTTTACTTTTTGTAATTATTGCAAGTATCATTCTTGTAATGCTTGAAAGCGTTGATAGTTTTGATTCTAAATATCATAATTTCCTTAATATTTCTGAATGGGTAATAACCATACTCTTTACCTTAGAATATATTGCTAGAATTATTACCGTAAAAAACCCTATAAAATATATTTTTAGCTTTTATGGTATTATAGATTTACTATCCACTATTCCGAAATATTTATCACTCTTACTAACAGGCACACACACCTTAGTTGCCCTAAGAGCATTAAGGTTAATGCGTATTTTTAGAATTTTAAAATTAACGCGTTACATAGGTGAGTCAACAAATTTCCTAAGAGCTTTAAGAGTAAGTCGTGCTAAAATTTCTGTCTTTCTATCGTTTGTTTTTATATTATGTATCATTCTAGGAACAGTAATGTATTTGGTAGAAAGTGATAAGAACAGTGATTTCACAAGTATACCAAGAAGTGTTTATTGGGCAATAGTTACCCTAACAACTGTAGGTTATGGAGATATTGCTCCAGCCACCGCTTTAGGGCAGTTTATTGCTTCATTAATAATGATTATGGGTTATGGTATTATAGCAATCCCAACAGGAATAGTTGGTGCAGAAATGTCTAGAAGCGAACGTAAAAAAATACCAACCAACACCCAATCATGTTCAAATTGTTTATCCAACGAACACAGGGATGAAGCTGATTTTTGTTATAATTGTGGTGAAAAGTTAAACACTTAAATCCAAAGCAAATAAAAGCAAAAACAAAATATCTAATTTCTATAATTGGACCTACAGCCATTGGAAAAACTAGTTTAAGTATAAAACTAGCCGAACATTTCAATACTGAAATTATTTCTGCAGATTCACGCCAGTTTTTTAAAGAAATGCAAATTGGCACTGCAGCTCCTACAATAAAAGAGTTGGCAGCTGCAAACCACCATTTTATTCACCATAAATCAATTCATGATGAATATAATGTTGGCTCCTATGAAAGAGATGCTATAGATAAATTAGATTCTCTTTTTAATATGCACAATGTGGTAATCATGGTAGGTGGTTCTGGCTTGTATGTAGATGCTGTTATAAAAGGGTTAGATGATTTTCCTGATGTTTCACCAAACATCAGAGAGCATCTTACCAAACAATTAAAAAATGAAGGTTTAGAATCACTCCAAAAGCAATTAAAAGATTTAGACCAAACATCTTACAATACAATTGCGATTGATAATCCGCATAGAATTATTAGGGCTTTAGAAATTTGTGTAGGTACAGGTAAACCCTATTCCTCTTTTTTAAACCAGCCAAAAAAACAACGAAATTTTGAAACTATAACAATTGGGCTATTTGCAGAAAGAGAGTTGATTTATGATAGAATTAATAAACGTGTTGATATTATGGTTAATGAAGGCTTATTAGATGAAGTTAAAAGCTTAATTCCGCATAAAAACCTTAATGCTTTAAATACTGTTGGCTACAAAGAAATCTTTAAATATTTTGACGGTGAATGGTCCTTAGATTTTGCCATTTCTGAAATTAAAAAAAATACACGTAGGTTTGCAAAACGTCAACTCACATGGTTTAAGAAAAGCGAAGGAGCCCATTGGTTTGATTATTTAGCTGAAACAAAACAAATTATAGAAACTATTAAAGAAAAATTGAAAGATGATAAAAGTAAATGAATATTTTGATGGAAATGTAAAGTCATTAGGCCTAAATAACTCACAAGGTAATTTTACGGCAGGGGTACTATTAAAGGGTACTTACGAGTTCAACACAGGATCAAAAGAATGGATGACTTTAACTTCAGGGAGTTGGGAATTAGAGCTCCCAGGAGAAGTAAAAAAGTCTTATGGTGTATGGGAATCTTGTGAGATACCTTCAGGAATCACGTTTAAGGTATATGTACTTGAGGATTCTTCCTATTTATGTAGATATGAATAAATAACATAACCAAATGAAATCCTACCCAGAACAGCCATTAGACAACCCTGTTTGGTCTTCATTAACTAACGTACATTTTAATGAATGTATTGACTATGGCAATGTAAAATTCTACCATCCGGATTTCACACCTTTTGGTGCCTTTATAAATGAAGAAGATACTAGGACTGCAATAAAAAAACATGCAGAATTATTAGATACATTTTTTATTGTTGGAAAAAAACCTAAGGTACCTTCTTCATTTAAACCTCCTAAAAAATATGTGGGTTTACAAATGATTATCTACAAAGAAATTGAGCTTCCCATTACTGAAAACATCATTGAATTAAAAGAAAGTCATTACTCAGATTTAATGAACTTAATTAATTTGGTATATCCCCATTTCTTTAAAAAGAAAACCAATTTACTCGGACGTTATTATGGCATTTATAAAGAAAATATACTAGTGGCCGTAACTGGTGAAAGGATGCAAACAAACAATTTCACCGAAATAAGTGCGGTAGCTACGCACCCGGAATATACGGGAAAGGGTTATGCTAAACAGTTGCTAACATATGCTAGCAAAAAAATATTTGAAAAGAATAAGATTCCATTTTTACATGTAGATGAAACCAATTTAGGACCAATAAACCTTTATAAGAAATTAGGTTTTACAGAGCGAAGAAAAATGCATTATTGGCTTATAAGTAAGTAGATATATCTTGGTGAGTCAGTGGGCAACTATTACTCCATGGTTACGTTACTATATTTAGCATTAACAACTATGCTCTTTCCACTACTTAAATCTCCAGATGAAAAAGTGCTAACATTTTCAGTTTCCTTTTGAGGATGATTAAATCTCGAGCGATTACCTTTATACTGCAAATTATAATTGGTATTAGGCAGTGCAATAGCGGCATCACAATTTTGAATGATAACGTTTAAGTTGGTGAAGGTATCATCAATTTTTGATATTTTTAAATCCCCAATATTTCCATCTATAATGGCATTTCCTATAAGATTATCTATTGTTACATTAGATGAATTTGAATTAATTACAATATGCTTTACATTATTCAATTCAACTTTTTTAACATATTTTAAGTTCAATTCACCCAAATTCCAATTTGCAACATAAACTGGCGAATAAGAAGCATTAATGGAAGTTGACCCTCCATTAATGCTATTAGCAGTTAGTTTAGTATAAGCTAAATTAGCTTTTAAATTGTCAACATTAGCCGCAAATTCTACTTCGCCATGCTTTACATTAACTTTCAACTTAGCTTTTTTAGGCATTTTAATAATAATTGTTTTTTTAATTTTAGAATTAGATTCCTTATGTACTAAGTTTTCAATAACCATTTTTCTTTCTTCGACCAATTTTTCACGATTTTTCAAGTGTTCTTCTCTTACTTTATTGGCTTTCTCAATAGCTTTTTCACGCTTTTCCATACTTTCAGATCGTTTTTCCATTTGTTTTGAAAAACGTTCTCCCCAAGCTTCCATTTTCATCTCAAAGGCTTCACTATCCCAGTTTTGTTCAAAATTTTCAGCCCATTTTTCCATTTGCTTACCAAACTTCTCTCCCCATTCTTTTCCAAATTTTTCACCCCAAGCCTCCATTTTTTTTGCATATTCCTCGCCATAAGCAGACTCAAATTTTTGTGAATACTCATCTAAATACTTTTCTCCATCCTTTTTATAAGCCTCATAATCAAAATGAAAACTTGTTACACCCTCCGGCAAGGGTGGCAATTCTGGTAGTGGTGGTAACTCTGGCATTTCTGGAAGTTCTGGAGCCTCTACATGAAAGTTACTTATTAAATCTGGAATATCCGCTAATTCATGTTTTAACTCTTTCAATACAGCATTTACATCACCATCATAGTTGTATGAATAGGTCCAACTTCTAGGAGCTCGTAAGGAATTGTTGGTGCTTATGCTCACAGCATCACTTGAAGCGTCTATGTCTACCACCCAATTTTTAAGAGCTTCCTTTAATTCTTTATCACTTAAACCTTCTCCTTCAATAAAAGCTTCAATTTCAACGGTATCCTTGTTCCAAGTATCAAAAACAATATTACAATAACTTGTATTTAAATCTATGGTAACATCCTTATCAACCTTAATAGATTGAGATACTTTGGTTTGTTTCTGAGCTACTATGCTACCAACTGTAAAAAAGGTAACCACTAGCAATTTTAATTTTATAAAAATTCTGTTCATTTTTTGATTTTTTTTAGATTGATTGTTCAACAACTTCTGTTCCCACTTCTGATGGACTTAAATCTTTTAATTGAGATTTTAATCTGTATAATAAGTTTAAACGCAATTTTAAATTATCAATTAAGGCATTAACTGTTAATTCTGTTGGACCAGATTCTGTAAGTTCTAAAGACAATCTTTTATATTCTTTATCTAGTTCACCTAATTGTTCAATGTACCCATCAAAAACATCTTTAGTTTCTGGAGTATACTTAATTTTAGATAGCTCTAAATTTATACTGGCCAGATAGTAATCCTCAACCTTTTTTAACCCTGGAGAAATATCTCCAAGTGTTTTGGTTTCAATTATTTCATTAGTAACAACTTTTGTTGGATTATCTAACTTAACATCTTGATTATAAATTCTATAACCAGCAAAACTTAAACCAACAATTAACACAATACTTGCAGCAATACCAAACCAAATAAAATGAGATTTACTTGCCTCTGGAAATGCTTCATCTAGTTTTTTAATAAAACGATCTTGATGATTGTCTGGCATTTTTTCGTTTGATATTTTATCATCTTTAAACAACTCTCTAATATCTTGCGCCATGATTTTTAAGTGTTAATAGTTCTTGTAATTTTACTTTGCCTCTTGATAATTGCGTTCTAGATGCCACCTGAGAAATGCTTAGAATATCGGATATTTCTTGATGATCATAACCTTCAATTAAATATAACATGACTACATATTTATATTTATCTGGTAATTTATTGATAGCTAATTTCACATCATCTAGGGTAATGGCATCATCTACTAACCATTTGTCATCAACAGGAGTATCAACTACTTTTAAGTGCACATCATCTAATTCAACTAGCTGTTGCTTTTTAGATTTCAAGAAATCAATACTCTTATTAACTACAATACGTTTTAACCAAGCGCCAAAAGTAACTTCTGCTTTATATTGATGTAGCTTAGAAAAAGCCTTAATAAAAGCCTCCTGTACAACATCTTCAGCATCATTAGCATCTTTTAAAAACCTTTTGGCCACAATATACATACCACTGCAGTATTGGTTGTATAACTGCAATTGTGCCTTTCGGTTGTTTTGTTTACATTGTTCTATAATGTCAACTTGAAACATACTAATTTTACTTTTGGTCTAAGTTAGTTCGTTTAAAAGACGATATAAAAAAAGAAGTGTTGCAAAAAATATTTTTTTTAATTCAACAAAATAACAAAAGCTAATAATTTTACGTTTGCTCATTAGTCAATTCTACTTTTTAAAGTATATTTATATCGAAAAAACTCCTCAACATGAATGCCTTCTTAAAACGTGTTATATTCCTTTTATCTATAGTAGCATTAGGATTGCTTTTGTATTCTGTATTTGTAGAAAATATTTTTGATAAACGCCTGAGTCCTAAAGATACTGTAAAATTTGAATTGAATGATTTAAGGTTAAAAGTATTCTATAATAGGCCATATAAAAAAGAAAGAGACATTTTTGGAGCTCTAGTTCCTTTTAACAAAGTTTGGCGTACTGGTGCCAATGAAGCAACCACATTTCAAACTAACAAGGTTTTAGATATCCAAGGTATGACTTTACCTGTTGGAAAATATACATTATGGACAGTCCCTAAAGACTCTACTTGGACGGTTATGTTTAATTCCAAGGAATATCAATGGGGTGTAGATTCTGAAATGAACCCTTTATGGGACCCCAATTATGATATTATTAATGTAGACGTTCCTGTACAAAAATTAGAAACGATTGTAGAACAATTTACTATTGCTTTTGATAATTCTACAGATAGATTATTTCTAACTATGGCTTGGGATGATACCAAAATAGCAATTCCTTTAAAATAGAAAATTGCTTTTATTAGGCTTTTTAATTAATTATCTTAGCCTATCAACCTATTTTTAAGTGGCAAAATCAAAGAAAACAGCGCTTCAAGAAACAGACGGTGTTTCTATTTCAGAAATCACAGGTTTTAATTCTATTGAAAATCTTAAAAATAAAAGAAGTAAAACTTTAAAAACAGATGCTTTAATATCTGGTATCTTAAACCAAGATATTACTGCATTAAGCAGGGCTATTACCTTAGTAGAAAGTAAAAACCACAAGCATTTAGAAAAAGCAAACACTATTATTAAAGCATGTCTTCCGCACGCTAATAAATCCTTCAGAATTGGAATTACAGGGGTTCCAGGTGTTGGTAAAAGTACCTTTATTGAGACTTTTGGGAAGCATTTAACCAATTTAGGTAAGCGTGTTGCTGTATTAGCCATAGACCCAAGTAGCACTATTACGGGAGGAAGTATTTTGGGTGATAAAACCCGAATGGAAGCTTTGGTAAAAGATAAGAATGCTTATATCCGTCCATCCGCTTCGGGAGATTCTTTAGGAGGAGTTGCAAGAAAAACTAGAGAAACTATCACCCTATGTGAAGCTGCTGGTTTTGATGTGATAATTATTGAAACTGTTGGTGTTGGTCAAAGTGAAACCACTGTTCATAGTATGGTGGATTTCTTTTTACTACTAAAACTTGCTAGAGCTGGAGATGAACTCCAAGGTATTAAACGTGGTATCATTGAAATGGCTGATACCATTGCAATAAATAAAGCAGATGGTGATAATTTAAAGGCAGCAAAACTTGCTAAGACTGAATTTACTAGAGCGCTTCATCTCTACCCTAAAAAAACATCTAATTGGTTACCAAAAGTAACCCTTTGCAGTGCCATTGAAAATAAAGGTATAAATAGCATTTGGGATATCATTTCAGATTATTTTGAGATCACTACCAGCAACAATTATTTCAATACAAAACGTAATGAGCAAAATAAGTTCTGGCTAATTCAAACAATAGAAGAACATTTAAAGTCTGAATTCTTTAATGAACCTAAAATACAAACTGAACTGAAAAAACAGTTAAAGCTTATTGAAACAAATAAGACGACACCTTTTACAGCGGCTGATTATTTGTTGAATCTAAAAAGATAACAACCCTACAAACCATGGCTAAAAAGACCTGGACTGAAAAAAGAGATACTAAAAAAGAATTTATATTAAAGACAATTGATAAGAAGTTTGCTGACATTCCTGGAGGAAGTAAAATGCCTATCACCACACCACTGATTATTGATGATTATGTAAAATGTATTCCTTTTGGAAAAACCGGAGATATGTCTACTATGAGAAATGATTTGGCAATTGAATATGGTGCAGATAAAACATGCCCCGTTACATCTGGCATATTTTTAAGAATAGCTTCTGAAGCGGCTTATGAAGAGATAATAACTGGAAAAAGCATTATGGAGGTAACTCCTTTTTGGCTCATTGTTGAGCCATCATCCAAATTGGCTAAGAAATTGCAGTGTGGTGTAGAATTTATTGAGGCACAGAGACAAAATGAAGGCATTTAATTATAACATTATTTCTTCAAGGCATATTTACTCAATAAAAACCGTGCTAGCTTATAGAACATAAAACCAGAAAAAGCACCAAACGTTAATCCACATACAATATCTGCCGGATAATGTACTCCCAAATAAATTCTGCTGTAAGCCACAATTAAACTTACTAAAATCAAAATATAAATAAGATTCTTATAATACGCTTTAAGCAACAAACCACCAAAAATAGCTACCGCCATAGAATTTGATGAATGCCCAGAGAAGAAACCATATTTTCCACAACGAACCGCAATAAAACGCATTTGGTCAATTAAATCAGATTCGCCACAAGGTCTTGGTCTTTCAAAACCACGTTTAAATACATTAGTAATTTGATCTGTAAATGTTATCATAATAGCAACTATAACCATTAAGATAAGAACACCTTTCCAGCTAAAATTTTTCTGAAATAAAAACAATAGAAGCAAACCTAGAATAGGGCCAAAAATAAATTTATTCGTTATTCCTAACCATAGCCAATCCCAAGTTTCACTTCCAAGATTATTCAAGTATAAAAATAACTCAGTATCATATTTTAAAATTTCATCTAACATGTTAACTCTTTAAAATATTATTCTTGGTAATTAACTATTTCATTATCATAAAAATCAGTTGCTAATTTAATGGCATTTTCCGTTTCTACTTCTAATTCTTTTTGATCTTCAGCATCAAAATCTTCAAACCACTCTACTTCATCATTTTCTAGATTTATGATAAATCTAGGGAATTCCGTATGTATAACAAATATAGCTGTTGGATAATCAGAATTATCACCTAATATGAATTTTGGTAATGACATTTTTATTTTTTGTTATTAGTTACCAGACAAAATTAGCCTTTTAGTTAGATAATTAAATCTAATATATAATAAAATTGCAGCTGTAGATAATCCTGCTAGCAACCCTAACCAAATACCAAAACTGCCATACGCTTCTGCCTTCCCCAAAAACCAACATATTGGAAACCCAACCAACCAATATGAAATGAAAGTAATAAGAGTAGGTATTTTAACATCTTGCAAACCTCTTAATGCCCCTAATACTATGACTTGAATACTATCGCTAATTTGAAAAACGGCAGAGACAAGTAATAAATTAGACGCAATTTTCACAACCTCTGTATTATCTGCAAGGTTTTTAACATCATCAAAGTCTACATATATCTTTGGTAAAAAATTATGTAAAGCAAAGAAAAATATAGCAAATCCGATGGCTAGAAGGGTGCCCATTAAAAATAATGAAAATGCAATTCTTCTAAGTTCGTTATAATTTTTTAAGCCTTTCTGGTTACCAACTCTAATCATTGACGCCACGCTTAAACCCATGGCAACCATAAACGTCATTGAAGATAAATTTAAAGCTATTTGATTGGCTGCTTGAGGATTTTTACCTAGCAAACCACTTAACCAAATTGCCCCAGTAAATATAGCTACCTCAAAAAACATTTGCATGGCACTAGGTGCACCTAAATTAATAATCTTTCTAATCATTAATTTCTCAAGTATAAATAACTTGATATTAGTTACGTAAGCCTTAGATTTCTCTTTTCCTCTTAGCAAATACCATAAATAACCAACCATTATAAATCTGGAAAATAATGTTCCATAAGCGGCACCAACAATACCCAAGGCAGGAAACCCTAACTTTCCAAATATTAAAAGATAATTTAGAATAATATTAACAATATTTGCAATTAATGTGGCATACATTGGGTATCTGGTCATGGATAAACCATCACTAAATTGTTTGAAAGCTTGAAAAATTATTAATGGTATTAAAGAAAATGCCACAAGATCTAAATAAGGAATTGCAAGCTCTACCACTTCTTCAGGTTGTTTCATTAGATACATAAGAGGCTTAGCAAGAAGTACTATTAAAAAAAGTAAAACACCTAAAACGGTGCATAAAAAGAGACCGTGCTTAAAAGAAGATTTTCCTTTTGTAAAGTTATTTTCTGCATCTGCTTCCGCAATCAACGGTGTTATAGCTGTTGAAAAACCTATTCCCAAAGACATAGCAATAAACATAAAACTATTACCTAAGGAAACTGCAGCAAGTTCTGCAGTTCCAAGCTGCCCTACCATAATGTTATCAACAAAACTTACAAAGGTATGCCCAAGCATACCCAACATTACAGGTGCGGCCAAAAGCCAATTATATTTAAACTCCTTTATATAGTTTTGCATTCGCATTTTCCAAAAGTAGGCTTTAGCCTTTGCATTACCCAATCTTAAAATTTACATTAAAATCATATTTTATTAACATATGTTAATAAGTTAATAAAAATACATGTTTATCTAGTAGTAATTTTTCTTACATTTGACAGCCGTAAAACTACTGCGCGATAAAAAAATTATAGAAACATTTGACTTTTATTTTATTAGGGATTTAATATTGTCTTGAACGTTTCGATATTAAAAAGGAGGAAATAATTTTCCTCCTTTTTATTTATAAAACTTTAACAAGTTAATTTACATTTTAAAACTGGAAGACCTCCTTTTTCGCTGAATTAAATTCTGATAGAATATCTTGTACTATTTCATGAACAGGTTTTATATCATTGATAAGTCCTGAAATTTGTCCAATCTCTAATTCACCATTATCTAAATCACCTTCAAACATGCCTTTTTTGGCGCGCGCTCTTCCTAGTAATTCTTTAAGTTCGTCAATATTAGGTCCCTTTTTATATAGAGCCATCACTTCATTATAAAACTTGTTCTTAATTAACCGTACAGGAGCTAACTCCTTTAAAGTTAACTGCGTATCTCCTTCTTTAGCCTTAACTACCACTTCCTTAAAATTTTGGTGCGCAGAACTTTCTTCACTAGCCACAAACCTACTACCAACTTGAACTCCCTCTGCTCCTAAAACCATGGTAGCTAGCATACCTCTTCCAGTAGCTATTCCTCCAGCTGCAATTAAAGGTATTTTTATTTGCTCTTTAACCATTGGAATTAAAGTTAACGTTGTAGTTTCGTCTCTCCCATTATGACCACCAGCTTCAAAACCTTCGGCAACAATGGCATCAACTCCTGCCTCTTGAGCCTTTAAAGCAAACTTTACACTGCTTACTACATGAACTACTAAAATTCCTTTTTCTTGTAACCATGAAGTCCAAGTTTTTGGATTTCCTGCAGATGTAAATACAATTTTTACATCTTCTTCAACAATTATATCCATAATCTTTGTGATATTAGGATATAACAAAGGAACATTTACTCCAAAAGGTTTATTTGTTGCTTTTTTACATTTTTGAATATGTTCCCTTAGAACTTCAGGATACATTGATCCTGCTCCCAATAGCCCTAAAATTCCAGAATTACTTGCGGCGGATGCTAAACGCCAACCACTATTCCAAACCATTCCTGCTTGAATTATAGGGTATTTAATATCAAAAAGTTTTGTTATTCTATTAGACATCATTATGACTATGATATTACTCCAGATCCAATTAGTTCATCATTAATATACCAAGCAACAAACTGACCTTCTGTTATGGCAGATTGGTATTCTTCAAATTCAACATATAACCCAGAGTTAACTTTATGTAAGATTGCTTTTTGAAGAGGTTGCCTGTACCTTATTCTAACTTCAGTTTCTAAAGTTTCATCTATATTTAAAGATAGATCTTCACGAATCCAATGTAATTCATCGTTGGTTACAAATAAAGCTTTCTTCAATAACCCCGGGTGCTCTTTACCCTGCCCTGTATATATAACATTATCTTCTACATTAGTATCAATTACAAATAAAGGCTCTACTGTTCCTCCTACCGCGAGACCTTTTCGTTGCCCCTTGGTAAAATAGTGTGCTCCCTGATGTTTACCTACAACCTTTCCCATTTCAATATCATAATCAATCTTTCTAGAAAGGTATTCTAATTTTTCTTCTTGGGAAATAAATACAGGTGATTCCTGTTTAAAAATATCTTGCTCTTTTGGTATTTCAACAATAACGCCTTCTTTTGGTTTTAACTGCTGTTGTAAAAAATCTGGCAACTTAACTTTACCTATAAAACAGAGTCCTTGAGAATCTTTTTTATCAGCAGTAATTAACCCAATTTCATCGGCTATTTTTCTAACTTCAGGTTTAGTTAATTCTCCTATAGGAAATAATGCTTTTGATAATTGTTCTTGAGATAATTGACATAAAAAATAAGACTGGTCTTTATTATTATCAACTCCTGCAAGTAATTGATAAATATTTTTACCATTATTTTCAATAACACCCTTTCTACAATAATGCCCAGTAGCAACATAGTCTGCTCCAAGGTCTAAGGCAATTTTCATGAATACATCAAACTTTATTTCTCTGTTACAAAGCACATCCGGATTTGGGGTTCTGCCCATTTCATATTCATTAAACATATAATCAACTATACGCTCCTTATACTGTTCACTTAAGTCTACCGTTTGAAAAGGAATACCTAATTTTTCTGCAACTAACATTGCATCGTTACTATCATCTAACCATGGACATTCATTAGAAATGGTTACAGAGTCATCATGCCAGTTCTTCATAAACAAACCAATAACTTCATAACCTTGTTGCTTTAACAAATAAGCTGCAACACTAGAATCTACACCCCCTGAAAGCCCTATAATGACTCGTTTCATGTAATTTAAATTAATGCACAAAGATACATATTCTCATGAAGAAAATAACTTATAAAGAGCAACTCAAAACTGTTATTAAAACATTTTTGTTTAATCTTTTTTAAATTTTTTTAAACATTATTTGGTTTTTTGTTTAACTTTTTTATATTTTTGCTAAACAAAATAATTTAATTAATCTTTTAATCATGAAAACTTTAATAGCCTTTATCAAAAAATTTTCATTATTACTAATTACGCTTTTAGTAATATCATGTAGTAATGATGACGACAACAATGTTGTAGTAATTACACCAGAAACAATTACGGAATTAGCAGTTGCAACTCCTGATTTAAGTACCTTAGTTCAAGCTTTATTAGCTGCTGACGGAGACCTAGCCTCTGTTTTAGATGATCCATCAGCATCCTTTACAGTTTTTGCTCCTACTAATAATGCATTTAATCAATTCCTAGCAGACAATAATTTTTCAAGTCTGGAAGATATTCCAAAATCTGTCTTAACTCAAGTTTTACTTAACCACGTTATATCAGGTGAGCAAGTTTCTGGATCCTTATCAACAGGATATGGAAACACTCTCGCTACAGAATCTACCACTGGAGCTAATCTTAGTATTTACATTAATACTTCAAGTGGTGTAACATTAAATGGTAATTCAAAGGTTACAACACCAGATATTGATGCAACTAATGGTGTTATACATATTGTAGACAAAGTAATTGGTTTACCATCTGTTGTAGACTTTGCAACAACCAATGATGATTTCTCCATACTTGTTTCAGCATTAACAAGATCTGATTTAACTTTTGATTATATTTCAACACTATCTACATCTAATGGTACAACCCCTGCTCCATTCACAATATTTGCACCAACAAATCAAGCCTTTGCAGATTTGTTAACTGAATTAGGGGTATCATCTTTAACGGATATTGATGAACCTACCTTAAAAGCTACTCTAGATCTTCATGCTGTTGCCCAAGCCAATGTACGCTCTTCAGCCTTAACAGATAATATGACAGTTTCAACCTTAGGTGGAGATATAACTGCTAATGTTACCGGAGGTGCTACTTTAACAGATGCAAATGGAAGAGTTAGCAATATTCAATTAGTTGATGTTCAAGCTGCAAATGGTGTAATCCACGTAATTGATAAAGTGGTTTTACCAAACCTACCCAATTCGATAGCTGGAAAAGTGGCCGCTAACGAAAGTTTAAGCAGCCTATTAGCAGCTTTACAGGTAGCAGATGGCGATTTAGTTTCAATATTAAACGGTACAACTGAGTTTACAGTACTTGCACCTAGTAATGAAGCATTTGCTGCTTTTTTAACTGAAAACAATTTTGCCTCTTTAGGTGATGTGCCAACAGATATATTAGCACAAGTATTATTAAACCATGTCATTACTGGAAAAGTAAGGTCTAGTGATTTAATTTCTGCAGGTTCTGGTTACGCTAAAACCAATGCAACTGGAGCAGGTGACATGAACATGAGTATTTTTTATAATACTTCAGATGGTGTTGTGTTTAATGGAATTTCAACTGTAAGTGATGCAGATATTGAAGCAACTAATGGTGTTATCCACATAGTTGATAAGGTTATTGGTTTACCTAGTGTAGTAGATCATGCCCTAGCAAACCCTTCTTTCAGTAACTTGGTTGCTGCCTTAAGTGCAGCGGATGGAGATTTAGTAAATGTATTAAGTGGTGAAGGTCCTTTTACCGTATTAGCTCCTGTTAATGATGGATTTACGAGCTTTTTAGCGGATAATAATTTTGCTTCCCTAGGTGATGTTCCGACGGATGCTCTTTCACAAGTATTATTAAATCATGTTATAAATGGGACTATATATTCTAGTGATTTATTAAATGCTGGATCTGGGTACTCTAAAACAAATGCAACTGGAGCAGGAGATAACCCAATGAGCATTTACTATAACACGTCAAATGGTGTTATGTTCAATGGTGTTTCTACCGTAGCTTTACCGGATGTTGTTGCTGCAAATGGTGTAATTCATGCTGTAGACAAGGTAATTGGTTTACCTACCATTGCTACTTTTGCAACTAGTAATCCTGCATTATCAATATTAGTTGAAACTTTGGCCTATGCCGATACTGGTACTCCTACTGTTCCTTATATTAGCACAGTTTCTGATTCAGCTGCTGGTCCCTTTACCGTTTTTGCCCCAACTAATGATGCATTTGGAAATTTATTAACAGATTTAGAAGTAGGTGCACTAACAGATATACCGACTAGCACCGTTGATTCAGTTCTACTTTTACATATTGTTAGTGGCAATATTCAATCTGGAGGATTACCAAATGGAACCGTTATGACTTTAGGAGGTGATATAACGGCAGATAACTCAAACTTTACGCTCACAAACAGCAATGGAACAAGTAATATAATAACCTCATTAGTTGATATTCAAGCTGCTAATGGTGTTGTACATGTTATAGACCGAGTAATAAGATAAAATTTAGTCAAGTTAGTTTGATTGGTTAGCAGTAGACAATTAATTTAATTATATAGTTATCTATCTCTCAATTAAAAATTGTCTATGAAAAGGAGAGCTCCCTTCATCAGGGAGCTTTTTTCGTTTTATATTTTGATTTAGGCGTAAAGTCTTTTTCTTCAACTAAACTACCATGCTCATAATACTTCCAAATGCCATGTTTTTTCCCAAGTTTATAACTTCCTTCTGCAATCAATTCTCCTTTGGGGTTATAATATTTAGATACACCATGTAACTCACCATTAACATAAACAAATTGCTTTAAAATAACGTTCTTAATGGAGTACCAAACTGATTCTCCTTCTAATTTACCATCAACATAATTTTGCTTTTCAGCTACTTGACCATTTGAATAATATACAAAACGTTCTCCATCAAGGTTTCCTTTCAAATTATAATTCTCTTGGGTCATTAATTTATCCGAATCATTGTGATAGTATTTCCAAGTTCCAATATACTTTTTACCATCCATTTCTCCTTCACTAATTATTTTTCCTCTAGAAGAGAAAAATTTCACTAAAGCTTTATTATTTGCTGCATTAAACTCTTTTGACGCCGTTAAAACCGCTTTTCCCCTAATATTTTTATAAAATTTAAAGCGCCCTATTTCTTTTCCATGATCAAATTGTCCTTCATAGCGAAGTACTTTTGTGTCTTCAAAATTCTTTTTCCAAGTTCCGTGTCGCTTTCCATTGTCATCGAATTGATTTACAGATTGAGCAGATATTGATAGTGAAACGAATAGAATTATAATCGGATGTAATAGTTTCATAAAACAAAGTAAAAAAGTTATAAACTATGGGTTAATTAATTAAATATAAACGATGATTAATTTATCAAATTGTGTATAACAAAAAAGCTGCCAAAATAAATTTAACAGCTCTAATTGTATTATTTCGAATTTCAATTACTAACAACTGAAATCTTCATTCCCTTTTACAAAAGGGAGCCCTTTATTTTTTTCTCTTTTGTTGAGCTTGTTTTTGTTTTTCGGCCTGCTCCATCATTTCTTTCATTTTAGCTTGAAACTTACTTTGTTTTTTAGGCTTCTTCTTATTCTCTTGAATCTGAGCATGAATCTTATCCTCATCAAGAATATAATTTTTAATTACTAAAATAATTCCAATACTAATTAAGTTTGAAATGAAATAATACAAACTTAACCCTGATGCATAGTTATTAAAGAAAAACAACATCATTATTGGTGAAAAATACATCATGTATTTCATCATTTTAGCCATATCTGGCATGCCTTCTTGTTGTGGTTGCGCTTGCATATTTTGTCCCGTGGTTAAACGCATATAAAAGAAAATAGCAATAGATGCCAACAACGGAAATAAACTAACATGATCTCCATAAAAAGGAATATTAAATGGAAGGTTAGCAACTGTATCGTAAGAGGATAAATCATCAGCCCAAAGGAAACTCTTCTGCCTTAAATCGAACGCAGAAGGAAAAAACTGAAACAAAGCATAGAATACTGGCAACTGTATTAAGGCTGGTAAGCAGCCAGCCAACGGACTTGCTCCTGCCTTAGTTTGCAACGCCATAGTTTCTTGTTGCGCTTTCATTTTATTGTCTTTGTACTTCTCTCTAATAGCATCTAACTCTGGTTTTAAAATTTTCATTTTTGCCTGAGATAAAAATTGCTTGTATTGTACAAAAGACAATAATATTTTCACCAAAATAGTCATAACCACAATAGCAATTCCGTAAGGCATAAAACCTCCTAAAAATGCAAACAAGGGCATAAACACATAACGGTTAATCCAACCAAAAATTCCCCAACCAAATGGTACTATTTCGTCTAAATTTCTATCATATGCATTTAAAACCTTAAAGTCATTTGGTCCGTAATACCAATCCATTGATTCATTAAGTTCACCACCTTTTAACTCTAATGGCAATTTAGATGCAAACATTTTAGTATAAACAGTATCAACTTCTTCCTCTTGAACTAAATTTTCAGTTTTAATGTTTGCAGTTTTAAAAGGAGAATCTGTCAATAAAATTGAAGAAAAGAAATGTTGTTTATACCCTATCCAAGCAACATCTTCTATGTCTTCATCAGCATCCCGAGCACCAGTATAATCTGCTTTTCCGCCCTCAAATTCATAGTGAATATCTGTATAACGATTTTCATAAGAAATACTTTTGGCATGACGATACCCTTTAAGTTTCCAATCTAAATTAATGGCTTGAGAACTATTAAAAACATCACTTAAACCTTGAGATTTCACACTAAAATCTATCATGTAATCATCTGGTTTCAACTCATATCTGTACTCCAAAAATTTAGTTTCAGATACTTTAAGCTTCATGGAAACAATAGTATTTTCGCCATTTTTTGAAACCTGTGGTTCAAAATATAAATCACGAGTATTTAAAATTCTACTATCTGTCGTTCCAAAATTAATATTGAAATCAACATTATTATCCTTAATAATATAAATTGGAATAGAATCATAGTTCACAAACTTTTTAAGTCTAACTTCAGAAAGGTAACCTCCTTTATTATTAAACTTTAAAGCCAATAAATCAGTTTCAATATTGGTTTCCTTATCCGAAGCATTTATTGCTGAAAGCGCAAAGGCTCCCAACTTATTTTTTAAAGCAATTTTCTGAATTGAATCCACCTCAGGACCAACTTCGTATTCAGATGCAGCCGTAAATTTGGTTTGCTCCTGTTGCTTAACCTTTTGTTCTGCTTCAACTTGTTCTTGTTTTGCTTTTTCCTGAGCTTCTAACTCTTCAGGAGTTGGCTGATTTTGCCAAAGCATATAAGCTAAAATTCCGAAGATAAGTACGAAACCTATTATTGAATTTATGTCTAACTTTTTTTCTTCCATTTTATTATTAATTAAAACAATTCCTGCCAAAGCAGGAATGATTTATAGCTTATCAATAAACTATCCAATTTTAATTTTGTGCCACACTGGCACCTTTTTGTTTGCTTTTATATTTTAAAGCGGCAGCAACAAATGCCACAAATAAAGGATGTGGATTAGCAACTGTACTTTTATATTCTGGGTGATACTGTACTCCAACAAACCACGGGTGATTAATTACTTCAACAATTTCTACTAAACCAGTATCAGGATTTAATCCGGTTGCAATCATACCAGCTTCCTCTAATTGATCTTTATAATTGCTATTAAATTCATAACGATGTCTATGACGTTCTTTAATAGTTTCTTCCTTATAAATATCTCTTACTTTACTACCTAATTTTAAATCACATGCCCAGGCTCCTAAACGCATGGTTCCTCCCTTATCTGTGATAGATTTTTGTTCTTCCATTAAATCTATAACAGCGCTAGTAGTATCTGGGTTCATTTCAGTTGAATCTGCATTTTCTATTTTAAGAACATTTCTAGCATATTCAATAACCGCCATTTGCATACCCAAACAAATACCTAAAAACGGTATATTATTTTCACGAACAAACTTAACAGCATCAATTTTTCCTTCAATACCGCGCTCACCAAAACCTGGTGCCACTAAAACTCCATCTAAATGAGACAGTTTTACTTCTATATTATCGCTGTTTAAATATTCTGAATGAATAGATTCAATTTTAACCTTTACTTCATTAGCCGCTCCAGAATGAATAAAGGCTTCTAAAATAGATTTATAAGAATCTTGAAGTTCAACATACTTACCTATTAAACCAATAGTTACTTCTGTTTTTGGGTTTTTATGACGTGATAAAAACTCATTCCATCTTGTTATATCTGGCTTTGTACTTTTTAAATCAAGCTTTTCTAAAACTACTTTATCAAGCCCCTCTTCAAGCATTAAATTAGGAACATCATAAATAGTTGAAGCATCAATAGACTGAATAACCGATCCTTCTGTAACATTACAAAACAGGGCTAGTTTTCGTTTTAAATCTTTTGGTAAATGATGCTCTGTTCTACAAACTAAAATATCGGCTTGTATTCCACTTTCCATTAAAGTTTTAACACTATGCTGAGTTGGTTTTGTTTTCAATTCCCCAGCTGCAGACAAGTATGGTACCAAAGTTAAATGAATTACAATACCATTATTTTCACCTAAATCCCAGCGTAACTGTCTTACAGCTTCTATATAGGGTAAAGACTCTATATCACCAACCGTACCCCCTATTTCCGTTATAACAATATCATAATCACCAGATTTGCCTAAAAGTTGAACCCGGTGTTTTATTTCATCGGTAATATGCGGAACAACCTGAACCGTTTTACCTAAAAACTCACCACGACGTTCTTTTTGAATAACACTTTGATAAATACGACCCGTTGTAACATTATTGGCTTGACTTGTAGGTACATTTAAAAAGCGCTCATAATGACCTAAATCTAAATCGGTTTCTGCACCATCTTCAGTTACATAACATTCTCCATGCTCATACGGATTCAAAGTTCCTGGATCTACATTAATGTAAGGATCTAATTTTTGAATAGTAACTCTATAACCTTGAGATTGTAAAAGTTTAGCAAGAGATGCTGCTATAATTCCTTTTCCTAAAGAAGATGTAACTCCACCGGTTACAAAAATGTATTTTGTGTTTGTCATACTGCGCTTATAAACGCAGGCAAATTTACAAAATTAAAATAGTTATTAGCACATAAGTTTTTAGTATTTTAAAGCTAGTTTTCAACAAAACTAAGACAATCATCGCCTAATAAATTTTTATACTTTGCCTGTCTCTTCAATTCCAAAAGAAATTTAAAAAAATAAATTTACCCTCTGACATATTCTGTCATCTCTCCATAATAGTTTTGCTACAGTTAAAAACAAAACCAAACAATTATAACATTTTATATCTGACCATTTTTAAATGAATTTTTGAAACATTTTCATTTTTCAATCGTCTTCTAAAAAATAATTAGAAGAAAAATGCAATAGAATATAAAAATTGCGTCTTTATAATTGAAGCGCCTATTAAAAGTGTCTTTAATGAATCATCAATCAGAAAACAGTAAAAAGCTTAATGAGTTTTTTAATGAGGAATATACATCTCTTAAAACTTATGTAAGCTCTAATCTTAAAGCTAGCATAAATAAGGATGCAGAGGACATCATTCAAGATGTTGCCCTAAAGTTATTTACTAGTGCTGATAGATATTCACCCATAAATAACGTAGCAGGGTTTGTTTATAGAGCTATAAAAAACAAAGTTATAGATGTTATGAGAGCCTCAAAAAAAAGTACTATAGACTATAACTCTCAAAATGAAAATAAACTCATGGAATTTGCTTCACTTATTTATGAATCTGCAGATAATTCATATCCTGAGCAAATGAAATCCGCTTTAAAAACAGCCATAATGAACCTAAAATTAGATTATAGAAATATTATAATAGCCATAGATTTTGAGGGCAACACCTATAAAGAAGTAGAAAGAGAAACGGGTATCCCGGTTGGCACATTAATGTCTAGACGCCACAGGGCTATCTCACAATTATATAAAACATTAAAACACAAAAAAGAAATTAACAATTAAAAAAAATAGATATGTCAAATTACTTTAAACATAAAATGCGTGGGAAATCTCCAGGAGAAATAATAGGAATGATACTTGTTGGAGGTGTTTTTTTAACCGGATTAGCCATACTTTTTGGTTTCATAATCATGTGGTTATGGAATTGGTTAATGCCAATGATTTTTGGGCTAACAACTCTTACTTTCTGGGAAGCCGTTGGAGTTTTTATCTTATTTAAAATTTTACTTGGAGGCTGCAATTTTGGAGGAGACAGCTCTTCTAAAAAATCAAAATCTAAAAAAGACAAAGAATGTAAAGGTGAATTCTCTAAATGGAAACATTATGATGATTTTTGGAAAGAAGAAGGAAACAAAGCCTTCGAAGCCTATAAAGAACGTATAAGCTCAAACCAAGAAACAAATGATTAGTCCGTTTTATCAAAGCCGAAAAAAGGCTGCTAGAATTCATATTTTAAAAACCAATATTAAATCTAAGCCTGCCGTAAACACCTTAAAACTGCTTTTTAATGCTCATCCTGATATTGTACGATGGTCTATAGATCTTGAAGATATAGACAAAGTGTTAAGGGTTGAAACTAATAACAATATTGAACAAGAAGATATTATTGAACAAGTAAGTTCTAGAGGTTTTTATTGTGAAGAATTAGAGTAAGTCAAACTAGATTTTGAAATTGTTTTCCGTTACCTTCGCTATGTAAACATGTTTTTATTGCACCTAATAATTATAAAGGTAAATGGAAGAAAAAGAGAAACCAAGACTTTCCAGATTAACTGCTATTCTTACGCAACTGCAATCCAAAAGAATAATTACTGCTAAAGACCTTGCTGAAAGACACAAAGTAAGCATAAGGACCATTTATCGTGACATTAGAACATTAGAAAAATCAGGAATACCCATTGTAACTGAAGAAGGCAAAGGTTATTCTATAATGGAAGGCTATCACCTCCCTCCTGTGCTTTTTACTGAAGATGAAGCCAATGCTCTAATTACTATAGAACAGTTAGCAATTAAAAACAAAGACTTGTCTTTTGTTAAAAATATGTCTAGTGCCATAGAGAAAATTAAAGCCATGCTACGATATTCTCAAAAAGGAAATGCCGATTTACTGGCAGACAGAATTTACTTTGGCGGAAACAATAAAGAAGAAAAAACAAGTAACAATCTTATGCAGATTCAATCTGCTATTACGCATTCTAAAGTATTAACCATTGAATACTTTTCCACTAAAAGCAACCAAACCACTCGAAGCATTGAACCCTTTGCTATATATAGTATCCATGGCGACTTTCTTTTAATTGCCAATTGCAGGTTACGTAATGACTTCAGGCACTTTAGAATAGATTTTATTAAAAAACTTGTTTTAGAAAATGAAACGTTTAATCCACATAATATGACCATAAAAGAGTATTTTGATAAATATGTAAAAACCCAAAAACACCCCTGACACATCTTTGTCACCAGTCCGTTTTATGTTTGCATTATAATAACCTTAAAACATAATAATATGGAAATTTTAAAAATCATTGTCTTATCATTATCAAGTCTTTTACTCATTTTTGTTGGTATTTCACGTCTTACACATCCCATTAAAACATATTTCAAAAACTCTGGGATTAAAATAGAAAATGACACTAACCTTTTAAATGAAATAAGAGGAATCAGTTCTGTAATGCTTTGTGGTGGAATTATTACTTGCCTAGGTATATTTCATAAAAATTTGACATTTACTTCATTAATAGTGGCTGCTTTGATTTTTCTTGGGTTCGCCATTGGGAGGATTATTAGCCTTTCTGTGGACGGTAAACCAAATAGGCAAATTGTTCAAGGTGTTTTATTTGAAATTATTTTTGGCCTTGCATGTGTAATATTTTTAATTATTAATTAAAGTAGAATATTTAGATTAGTAATCAACCACCCAATATACCCCTTGTAATTGCAAATGTATCCTTAAAGATGTGGCAATTCATTAAATATAAAAATATAAGCAAACAAAACTTAAGCAATTAGTTTTTAATGATTTTACAAACATTTTGAATAACTAAAGTTATCTTACTTATACAATATTTTTGAAGAATTTGACTAGAACACTACTTTATTCTTTAGTTTAGAAAACCTTATTTTATAATTATATCATTAACTTTAGAACAGCAACCAACCCTATAAAAAAATGAATAATGCAATTTTACGATCAGCTTTCATCATTTTTGTGCTCGCACAATTAGTTTCTTGTAAAAGCGAAAAAAATAAGAAGGATGTTGTTTTTTCACTTCAAGGTAAAGTTTCTGAAATTTACCCAGGAGATATTTTATTATATAAAGTCTCAGACCTAAACAGTAAAAAGTATGAGGTAGTAGATACACTAACTGTCCAAAATGACAGTACCTTCATTGCAAACTACAACCTAGAACCTCACTTCTATATTCTAAGTGTCTATGATTCTATACGGGTCCCGTTTATAGCAGATTCGTTACAAAACATCAGTATTAATTTTTTACCGAATAGAAAATTTAAAGTTTCAGGTTCACCAGACACGGAGTTATTTGAGGATTATGAAAAATTCAGGAAAGAAATTTTGCAAAAAACAGTATATCCGCTAAGAGGGCGATTTTATCCTTTATTAAGAAAAAATGATCCGAAGGATAAAGATTTAATTGAAGAGTTAAGAACACAAATGGTTCAGGCGGAAGAAAACTATCGTGATACTTTAATACATGCCGTAAAAAAAATGGGAACCTCTATTGCCATTTACCCTACAATGTTAAGATGGAATGGGGACAAGGATATAACATTTTATGAAAAACTCACAACCGATTTTGCAAAAGAACATCTAGGGTTAGAAGTGACAAATACCATTTTGGAAAAAATACGGGTAATGAAACAGGTATCCATTGGTGGAAAAATTCCAGAGATAATTGCCAATGATGTTTCCGGTACTGAACAAACATTATATAAAAATTTAAGCAAGTATACTTTAGTGGATTTTTGGGGTAGTTGGTGCGGTCCTTGTAGGGCAGAAAGTGATGAGCTTGTTATGCTTCATGAGAAATATCAAGACTCCGGATTCGTTATTTTTGGTTATGCTGTCGAGAATAGTGAGGAAAATTGGAAAAATGCCATTGTTAAAGATCTCAGGAAATGGATTAATGTTTCCACACTTAATGGCTATTCTAATGAAATTTGTTCTAACTATGGCATAACCTCATTACCAAAAAACTTTCTAGTAGATAACAATGGAATTATTATTGCTAAAGACATTCATGGCATAGAATTAGAAGAAATACTTGCCAACCTATTACAATAAATTAATAAGGCATAATTCGATAAAAAGGAAAAAATCGTAATAAAACAAAAAAACTAATTATTTATGGAATTTGCTTTTTGAATATTCCTGACCAAATACTCTAGCCCGTTAACCTTAAGCTCATAAACAGTGGTTAGCATGTCTCCCAATTTGTTTTTTGGAAAACCTTTTCTGTGATACCAAACCACATAATATTCTGGCAGGTCAATTAAGTAACGGTCCTTATATTTACCATATGGCATTTTGGTATGTGCCAATTTTAAAAGAAAATCTTTATCTGGAATCATTAATTAGATTTGTACTTAGAAAATTTTTTAAGTTCTTGTGCAATATACGCTTCCCATTTGGCTTGAGCTTCAAAATTTCTAGAATAATCAGATTCAGTATCATACTTATTTTGCATAAGCTCAACTTCAGAGTTTATGGCTTTTCTAAGTGCTCTTAATTCACTTTTAATACGGTTTGATACTTTTAATTTACTAATTCTATACCTAAGTTTTCTGGCATGCAACTCTGTAATATCAAAATGTAATTGTTCATGCCCTAATATATGTTTGTTAGCTCTTTCTGGTTTATACCATGATTGTTCTGGATAAAAATGCGCATGAACTTCGGTAGAAAAATCAATAACCTCTGATGCCGTTTCTTTAACAGAAAACCCTAGTGTTATTCCGGATGCGGTAACAGCTACCGCACTTGAACTATGATTAGGTCTATCTTTAAAATCGGACCATGATAGTTTGTAAGATGATTTCCAAGACATTACTGGTTGGTCTTGAATCAGAAGAAAACTGCATAAAATAATAAAAACTCTAATCACAAACCTAAAACGCAGTACACCTTAGCTTATTGTTTTACCTCTACAATAGTTAGGTCTTGATACTTAACTAAATACACCGTATCATTATAATAACCACCAAACATTTTCTTTTTATAGGCAAACTTATTCTCAACATATTCTGTAACTGGTGCTTTAGTAACAGACATGAACAAATCTTCTGAAGATACTAAACGAAGTACCACATCCATTGTTAAATCAAAGCCCTTAACAGCTCTTTTATTAGGTGTTATATGATATTTTCTGGAATAGTTTTTAGCAAATGTATCACTTTCATCATAACTTTTAGATGTAGTGGCATAATGAAACTGAAGCTTAGATAAGTGCTCATTTGAAACCTCATCACCTTCAAATGCTTTATTAAAGTTAGTTGTAACTAAAATTATGTCTCTTTGCTCTATCTTTTCTTCTTCATTCTCCGCTTGAATTAAAGATGCCAAAACGCTTGTAACGTTAGATACAAACCCAGCGTCTTTTGTTTCTAAAAAAACGATGTTATTTCCAGGTTTTAAAAAATCTTCTATATCCTGTCTGCCTACAAAATATTTATCTACACCTTCTTTATCTTTTCTAGAAAACACTTGTTTAGCAGCAATAAATTCTTGTTTTAAACTATTAGATATAGCCATGTGTTTTGAATCTGAAATGATTATAATATTACTTAATAAGGAATCAGATTTAACATAGTTTATTACCCTACTCTTAATTAAATCTGTAGAAGCTCTTGACTGAAACACATTATCATACAATTTTAAATTAGTACCAATTGGGGATACTACAGGAACATGATATTTCCTTAATTCTGAAGCTGCCTTTTCAAATGTTTTAGATGTTAGCGGACCAATAACAGCATCAACATTTTCAAAATCATTATCCTTGATAATTTGTGACACCTCGCTTACTTGATTCTTGGTGTCATAAACATCAAGTTTAAGTGAAATGCCTAACTTTTTCAATGAATCAACGGCCATTAAAACACCAGAATGAAAATCTAAAGAAGCATCTAAATACGGGTCCCTTTTAATACTTCTTTTGGTACCAGAAATAGAATCAAAGTCTACTCTATTTAACCTAAAAGGAAGCATTAAAGCAATATGTTTAGTTGAATAATCTGAGATGCTATCAACTAAGCTAATTCTATTTTCTTCTTCACCAGAAAGTGCTTTATTAAAAGGAATTTTAAGAATCATACCTACCTTTAAACCACTTTCTGCCAAACCTGGATTTAAGGCTTCTAATTCTGCTTGTTCCAGCTCTAACTTAAGTTTTAAACGGTAAAACCCTTCTCTCGGCAAGACTTTATAATAACTAAATTTATCATCTACTTCTTTCTCTGCTTCATTTTCAATATTTGGTACAATGATTTCCTCCCCTTCTTTTAAAACTTCTCCCATGTCTGGGTTTAAAGCTTCTAATTCTGCAATAGTAATTCCAAATTTATAAGCTATGCGCCATTTGCCTTCTTTAGGCTGCACTATATATTTTTTATTGGCTTCTATCTGTTCTACAACCTCTGTAGTTTTAAATATGGGGATTTGTAACTTATCGCCTTTCCTTAGCGGATTTGCATATAAAAATTTGTTATGCTTTTTAATCTCGTCTTCTTCTACATTATACTTTTTAGCTAAACTATAAAGCGTTTCTTTTCTTTTTGTTTTATGAGTTCTAAAACCTTGAAGTTCTTTTACTATGGTTGTTTTTATTTCAACCTTAGACTTGGGAATTATTAATATGGTATTAGCCTTTAACCCCGTTTTTGCTTCTGGGTTTAGACTATAAATATCAAACGGTGTTACATAATAGCGCTTTGCAATCTCCTCTATAGTTTCGCCTTTTTTAACCTTATGCGTACTATAATTTTGAGCCTGCAATTGATTAAAACTAAAAAGACACAGAAAACAAAAAATGGAAAAGATTTTAGTCATAAACTTTATTATTTATTGCGTTAAGATTGGCAGCCCTTCAACTCCTCTCAAGGTAAACACATCTTATGTTACTTTTTGTTTAAGCACATAATGTGCCAAAAAATAAAAGATATAGTAAAACAGCCTGATAGTATTTTTAAACTCTCGCTAATATATACGATACTTTGTAATATTAAGATGACTTAAACATTATAAATAGTTTAAAAATATTTGGAACTGGCATATTCTTATTTTAATGTTATGACACCATGTTCATAGCAAAGTCACCAAACTATTCCCACTCAATAGTTGCAGGTGGCTTTGAACTAATGTCATAAACTACTCTATTAACGCCTTTTACCTTATTTATTATATCATTTGATGTTTTTTGAAGAAACTCATAAGGTAAATTTACCCAATCTGCAGTCATGCCGTCTGTACTTTCTACAGCTCTAAGCGCAACGCATTTTTCATAAGTACGCTCATCTCCCATAACACCAACACTATTCACAGGTAATAACATAGCACCCGCTTGCCAAACATCATTGTAAAGCCCCCACTCTTTTAACCCATTAATAAAAATAGCATCTACCTCTTGAAGAATACGAACTTTTTCCGCGGTTATATCTCCTAAAATACGAATTCCTAAACCTGGCCCAGGGAAAGGATGACGCCCTAATAGCTCTGGGTCAATACCCAAAGTAGCACCTACTCTACGTACCTCATCTTTGAAAATTGCGCGTAATGGCTCAACAATTTTAAGTTTCATAAAATCTGGTAAACCTCCAACGTTATGATGACTTTTTATAGTTGCTGAAGGTCCTCCGGTAGCTGATACACTTTCAATAACATCTGGATAAATAGTACCCTGAGCTAAAAATGTAACATCTTCTATTTTATGTGCTTCGTCATCAAATACTTCAATAAAAGCATTACCAATGGCTTTACGCTTTTTTTCTGGATCTTCAATACCCTTTAAGGCCTCTAGAAAACGTTCAGAAGCATCAACCCCTTTTACGTTAAGTCCCATACCTTCGTATTGATTTAAAACACTTTCGAATTCATTTTTTCTAAGCAATCCATTATTAACGAAAATACAGTATAAGTTTTTACCTATTGCTTTGTTTAATAACACAGCTGCAACTGTAGAATCTACACCTCCTGATAAGCCTAAAACTACTTTTTCATTACCTACCTTGTCCTGAATGGCAGCAACCGTTTCTTCAATAAAAGAATCTGGTGTCCAATCTTGGTCTAAACCTGCAATACTAACCAAAAAGTTCTCAAGAACCTGTTTACCATCTGTAGAATGATATACTTCTGGATGAAACTGTATTGCATAAGTTTCTTCACCATCAATTCTATATGCCGCATTTTCAACATCATGTGTGCTAGCAATTAAAACTCCATTTTTTGGTAATTTTTTAATGGTATCACTATGACTCATCCAAACTTGGCTACCCGTATGTACATGAGCAAAAAACGGCTCATTCCCTTTTATAAAGGATAAGTTAGCACGTCCATATTCACGTGTATTTGAAGGTGCCACTTCTCCACCTGAAAAATGCGCCAAATACTGAGCACCGTAACATACTGCCAATAATGGCTTTTTACCCCGAATCTCTGATAAATCTGGGTGTAAAGCATCTTCACCTCTAACAGAGTTTGGACTGCCTGAAAGTATAACAGCTTTATACTCTTTTAAACTATTTGGAATTTTATTAAATGGGTGTATTTCGGAATATATGTTGAGTTCCCTAACTCTACGTGCAATAAGTTGTGTGTACTGCGATCCGAAGTCTAAAATTAATACCTTGTCATGTTGCATGCGCAAAAGTAATAATTGATTTTATAATGAGGAATTTGGAGTGCTTCTTTTTCCATATTTTTTTAAACATTAATTTGTGAATAACTAAGCGCTTAAAATCAAATTCTAATTCTTCAACATGTATTTTGAATTACAGGAAATAAAAAAGTATTTTTATAAAACACCAACCGATCTTATTAATGAAGAATTTCATTTTAATCCTTTTAATAATTCCCCTTTCTAGTTTTACCCAAAACACTAAAGAAACTGATAGTTTACTTAAAACCTATAGCAGTTTAACAGACAATGCAGACAAGGTCAAAACACTAGACAAAATTTACTATTCGGTATTATATAACAACCCAAAATTGGCAAAACAATATGCTTTTAACATGTTGGAATTAGCTACAGAGTTAAAAGAAACTCGGGAAATAGGATATGCCAATTTTAATATTGGTACCAGTTTCAGGCAATTAGGACAAAAAGATTCTGCTACCTTTTACTGGGAAAAAGCTAAAACCATTTTTGAAAAAAATAATATTGTACACGGAGTTACTTTAGTAAATAGTGCATATGCCAGTTTAGCCCTTGAAAGCGGAAACCATGATCTGGCTTTGCAACTCACAAAAAAAAATATAAATCTAGGAGAGAATGACTCGACTAGCATTGGTTTGAGCTATAGTTTTATGGGGATAATCTATAGACAAAAAGGAGATTTCAAGTTAGCTCTAGAATATTGTTTTAAAGCATTAAACCTTTTAGATGACCCCGATCGTCAATTAGAAAAAGCAGATGTATTATCAGAAATCGCGCGTATTGAAGGAGATTTAGCTAATTATGATAATGCCATTAAATTTCTTAATGAAGCTTCAGCCATTTATAGAATCGAAAATGATAAAAATTTTTTAGCGCAAAGTCTCTCCAATATTGGAGGTTATTATAATGAATTAGAGGCTTTTAGTAAGGCAGAAAAAGTACTTACTCAAGCACTTGAACTAGCACGTGAAGTAACTAATCCTGTTATAGAGGGCTTTGCGCTTAAACAACTTGGAACAACATACATGGGCCTTAATCAGACTGAAAAGAGTCGTTTTTATTTGGAACGAGCTCTGAACATTGGAGAAAAGCATAATCGTGTTTTGGATGTCATTCAAGTATCATACCGAATAAGTCAAAATTATAATTACAACAGTAATACTGCAATGGCTTTAAAATATGCCAATAAGGCTATTCACCTTTCCGATTCTGTAAACACACCTTTAAACTTGTTGAATTCTCTTGAACTACGCTCACTTATTTATAAAAAACAAAATCAATTTCAATTAGCCTTAGAAGATCATGCACGATTCAAATTTTTACAAGATAGTTTATACGTCATTGAAAAATCCAAACAAATTGAGGAGTTAAAGACTATTTATGAAACCGAGAAAAAAGAATTGCAAATAGCACAACAGGAAACAGAAATATCACTTTTAGAACAAGAAGCCCAAATAAATAATTTACAGCGCATACTTTTGGGTGGTGGACTTGTTCTTTCTATTTTACTATTTGGTTTAGGGTATTATGCGCTACAACAAAAGATAAAACGCAACCGTTTGGAAAAAGAACGTGTAAAATCTGAACTGGATTTTAAAAAGAAAGAGCTCACCACACACGCATTACATTTGGCTAAAAAGAATGAGGTTTTAGAAAACCTAAAACAACAAGCTAAAGCATTTAAAGCTACTTCAAAAGAAGATAAAGGTTATCAAGAATTGATTAAAACTATCAATTTTGATCAGCATGACGACAAAAACTGGGAAAATTTCACCCAATATTTTGAACAAGTTCATAAAGATTTCAGCTCTAATGTGAAATCTAGATATCCTGAAGTAACCAAAAATGAACTACGTCTAATGGCACTTTTAAAAATGAACATGTCTTCAAAGGAAATCGCCACCATACTTAATATTTCTGCGGATGGTGTTAAAAAAGCTAGACAACGCCTTAGAAAAAAAATGAATTTAACCCCTCAAGATTCACTAGAATACATAGTTTTAGCTCTATAAGCTATTTTAAACAACTCTTCGAAGCCCTTTTAAACATTAGCTTTAAAAGGTGTACCCCCTTTGTACCCCCTAGAAATTTTTAGTGCTAAAACATCAAGTCTATGTTTGTATTGTCATTAAGTTGACAAACAAGTTTTGTGGAGTCTTGCACTGGTTCTGGCTGCAGACTAAACCAGAGGCAAGCAACTCCAAAAACGATTAATAATCCACAAAACCATAGATTATGAAAACCTTAAAATCACTTTATTTATTAATTTTTTTATTCACATTATTATTTACAACCTCTTGCGAAAGTACAGAACCATGTGAAGAAGATAATACAGGAACGGTAATAATTGAAAACACCAATTCTGATTACAGCCTACATTTTTATAAAAGTAACTCTGTTGTCCGTGGCAATGGCGATTTGGTTATAGAGCCTCAATCCAAAGGAAGCATTACACTACCCGCAGGAAGTTACTCCACATACTTAAAACTATTTACGGGTAGCTGTAATCCAGATACTGGTAGATGTCTGATATCCTGGGAATTAATAGATGATGATAAAGAAATAGAGCTTTCCAGTTGTGAAGATTTAAATTTAATCTACTAATCCAAACGCTATGAAACCACAAAACAATCTGTTGAAACTAATACTTTTTGGGCTTTTTATCCTTACGATTTCATGTAGTACAGAAGAATCATGTAGCGAACCCGGGATGGTAGCGATAAAAAATAATGATGACACATTCACCAGATTCTTTTTTTATCTGGAGAGTACATCCGAGATCTCAGAAATAAAGGATAATCAAAGACGTCCTCCCGATTTTAGCATAAAAAAAGGCGAATCGGAAAAATTGCTTTTAGAACCTGGAACTTACCTTATCTATTCATTCTATTTTGAAGGTGGGTGTACTAGGTGCTATACTAGACATGATGAGCATACAGCAGAAGTAACAGTAACTAATTGCGAAACGATTACTATTGAGTTTGACGATTTCTAGATTAGCTTAAAGCATAGTATCCAAATTATTAATCACAAAAAAATCCACAAAATGAAAACTATATTTGTAAAAACCACTTTAATACTTTTTGTAGCACTTATTTCTACATCTTGTATCTCTACAAAAAATTATGTAAACCGCATAAATACTTGGAAAGGACATGACGTGAATAATCTTATAAGTGCTTGGGGACCTCCAAGCAATGTTTACGAATTACCAAATGGCAGTAAAATGTATACCTATTTATATGTTAACAATTCATTGGTGAAAACAAGATATAATGAGTGGGCTGATGAAACCTATCAAACATCATCGCGATCTTATTGCCAAACATCTTTTACAGCTAATACAGATGGAATTATAGTTAGTACAGCAGTTAAGGGACCCTCTTGTTATTCTTTTAAATAGCTAGAAAGTTAGAATTGAAAACCCCCTTTTTAATGGCTTTAAATTTTTAATAAGTGTTGGTATAAGCAATTCACCATATTCTAAATAAAACTCAGAAAAGTTAGTGTTGCGCTCTTGTAAACTTCCATTTGGAAATAATTTATTTTGAAGTTCTGTCATTCTAGACACTTGGTCTGACAGGACTTTCTTTTGAGCCTTTAACAAACGTTTCTCCAAGTTTTCTAGACCTTTTATTTGTTTTAATTCTTGAGCTTTAACAGCTCCAACAAATGACTTATCGGTTAATTTAGCTAGCTCATATAATCCTTTAAATTGACCTTTTAAGTGCTCCTTTTGAGATTTAAAACTTAAATCGATATTAGAAATTTCCCTTACTTTTTTATTTATAAAAGAATGTCGTTTTAAAAAAATATCTTCATCGGAAATATTTAACTTCTGAAGTTTTACTGCTTGCTTTTCTGTTTTTATTAAAACTGAATTACGAAGTAAAAGCATAGGGAATGTAACATCTACACCTTTAAAATAAGATTTTAACTGCATCCAATACGCTAATTCACCACCACCACCAATATAACAGAGGTTTGGCAAAATAACTTCTTGGTAAAGCGGGCGCATAATTACATTAGGTGAAAACCGTTCTGGCACCTTTTGGAGGTGTTCCAGTAGGTCATTTTTGCTCCAAGAAATATCAGTGTTTAATACTTTAAAAACCTCTCCTTCATAAACAATGCGTTCCCTTAGATTTTTATCTAAATAAAACAGATTTATTTCTCTTGGGCTAACTTGAATTTGATAGTTCTTAGAAAGTGCTTTATTGGTCTCTGTAACCTTTTTAAATGATGTATTATTTAATAATTCGTCCCTAAGGTAAGGCACAAATAATTCCTTTAGTTCTGCATCATTGGCATCAACAATTACCAACCCATATTCCTTAAACAGTTCATTAGCCAAAAACCTGGTAGCATCAGCCAGATTATCATGCTCTAAATATGCTTCCTTAAAGAGCTTTTTTAAAGCCTCTGCATTGGTGCTTTGTCCAAATTCGTTATCAAGAACCTTCAAAACTTCATCTAAACCATTTGTTGACAATTCTCCAACTGCTCCACTAGTATCTCTATTCCACTGTACTTTTTTACCTTTAAAATTGAAATAATTTATTTCATCAAAATCATGGTCCTCTGTAGCCATCCAATATATAGGCACAAAATTGTAATCAGGATATGTTTCTTTTAATTCTGTTGAAAGATTGATTGTAGAAACAATTTTGTATAAGAAATATAATGGTCCAGTAAATAAATTTAATTGATGACCTGTGGTAATGGTAAATGTATTGGAATCTCTTAATGCCTTTATATTTTGAAGTGATAATTCTGAAGCTGCAATATTTTGGTACTGCTTATTTAAAACATTAGATAAAACTACTCTTGATTCAGAAGAAACTAAAGCTTGCTTCTCTTCAATTTGAGCTTTGAAATTTTCAATACTGGGAAATCTATTATAAAACGGTCTTAGCTCTTGTTTCTCAATTAAATAATTACAAATTAATGATGAGAAGTAACCAGTTTTTTCAAATGAAATAGTGTCTGATGACATATTAATTCAAAATTTGCATGTAAAGATACATTTATTACATTTCGAATTTCTAAAAAATAAGTTAAGAGTTTTTTTAGCATTAAGCCCACATTAACTTCTTCGGAAAAAAATCATTAGAAAAACATCATTTACTAAAAAACTGTTAAACCCTATTAAGTCACAAGATTTATACGCTTTTTTTTTGTAACTTATTAGATATTAATCCTATAAGTCATGAAAAGCAAATATCGTTTATACTATCTTTTGATAACAGTTTGTGTTTTTTTTATTAGCGAAACCAATTCTTTACTAGCACAGAACATATCCAATTATATAGAAATTAAAGGAACTGTTGTTGATCAAAGCACCAAAGACAAACTCGTTTTTTCAGATATAATAGTAAAAGGTACCAACATTAGCACGATTACAAATGTTGATGGAGAATTTCTACTAAAAATCCCTCAAAATCATTTAGAAGGTATTTTAGTCATTTCTCATTTGGGGTATGAGAAAAAGGAAATAGAAATTCCATCAATAAAAGGTAAAATTAAAATTAGTCTAGTACCAGCTATAACAACTCTAGATGCTATAAACCTTGTAACCACACCTTATACTGCCAAAGAATTAGTCATGGCAACTTTAAGAAAAAAAGGAGCTTTATATAACAACAATAGTACTTTAATGACCGCCTTCTATAGGGAAACCATTAAGAAAAGACGAAAAAATGCTTCGCTATCTGAGGCTGTTGTGAAAATTCATAAACAACCCTATAATAATTACAGAAAAGACAATATAGAATTAGTTAAAGCTAGAAAAAACACTAATTATAATCGATTAGATACACTTGCTTTAAAGTTACAAGGTGGCCCTTTTAGTAATTTATATACAGATATGGTTAAATATCCAGAATTCATATTTACTGAAGAAGACATTGATGATTATGACTTCAGTTACGGTGAAATTACTAATATAAATAAAAAACCTGTGTATGTTGTCAATTTTAAGCAGAGTTCATATATCAATTACCCTATGTATTATGGTAAGCTTTATATTGATGCTGAATCGTTAGCACTTACTAACGCGGTTTACAGCTTAAATGTTGAAAACAAAACACTCTCTAGTCAAATGTTTGTAAAAAAGAAACCAAGAAAGGTTGATGTTTACCCAACTATAGCTAACTACAGGGTAAATTACAGAGTACAAAATGGAAAATGGCACTATGCGTATAGCAATATATTGTTAAGTTTTAAGGTTAATTGGAAAGGTAAACTATTTAATAGTATTTACACACTAAACAGTGAAATGGCCATTACAGATTGGAAATTTAGCGACAGTAAATTGGCTAAACTTAAGAATAATATGTTGCGTCCTTCAACCATACTCACAGATCAAGTTTCTGGGTTTTCAGACCCTGAATTTTGGGGTGAATATAATATTATAGAACCTGAAAAATCTATAGAAAATGCCATTGCCAAAATTCAAAAACAATTGAAATAATATATACTTCATCAAGGTTAATTCTTATTCAAAAAAAAGCTTAGATACTCTGATAAAGTAATTTCAGCGTATTGCTTTTTTTATTAAAGCTTTTTTAAGGGATTCCAGAAATCCGTTAATAATTTACATTTCTTTTTTTATATGTTCAAATTTAGAACTACTAAAAAAAGTTAAGTAGCTAAATTCCATATATTGTCTTGTTTTTAAAGAAAACTAACTATTAATACTAACTAAACTAAATTAATTTATGGAAGGAGTAGCTACTGTTGCCCTAGAACAAACTGAACTTATTTCAGCGATAGATACTGTATGGGTATCTATTTGTGCTGCAATAATTTTTTTAATGGAAGGAGGGTTTGCCCTCTTGGAAGCAGGCTTTGTTAGAGCCAAAAATGCTATGAGTATCATAGCTAAAGTTATAATTGATATTACATTTGGGGGACTTGCATTTTATGCAGTAGGTTTCGGAATTGCTTATGGAGCATCTAATGGATGGTTCGCATTTGACACTGGAATTACCAATGGTGATTTAGGACTTGGTTTAACCGTATCAAATAAACTATTTTGGTTTATTCAATTAGGTTTTGCTATAGCTGCCATATCCATAGTTTCTGGTGCTGTTGCAGAAAGAATGAAGGTTTGGTCTTATGCATTATATGTTATTTTATTTTGCGCTATAATGTACCCATTAGCAGCCAATTGGGTTTGGAATCCTAATGGTTGGCTAGCTACTAGAGGATTTAATGACTTTGCAGGTTCCGCTGCTGTTCATGCCATGGGAGGATTTGCCGCTTTAGCTGCAGCCATAGTATTAGGGCCTAGAATTGGAAAATATGATCAAAATGGTAAACCTGTTGCAATTCCTGGGCATAACTTACCTCTAGCGGCTGTTGGAGGTTTTATTTTATGGTTTGGGTGGTTTGGATTTAACCCTGGTTCTACACTTGGAGCAGTAGGGAATTGGGAACTTATTGGATCTATTGCCACCAATACATTTTTAGCTTCGGCAGCTGGAGGTCTTTCAACTCTTATTTATACCTATTTAAAGTATGGCCAAATTGATATTACTATGACTATAAATGGAGTGTTAGCAGGTTTAGTTGCTATAACTGCAGGGTGCAACATTGTTGAACCTATTTCAGCCATTATTATTGGGTTGGTAGCTGGTATTCTTGTGGATGTAGCAGTAATTTATATTGATAAAATAAAAATAGATGATCCAGTAGGGGCTATTGCCGTACATGGTATAAATGGCCTTTTTGGAACAATAGCAGTTGGTTTATTTGCAATTGAGGAAGGCCTATTCTTTGGTGGTGGTTCAGATTTACTTATTACCCAAATTACTGGTGTTTTGGCAATTGGTATTTTTTCTTTTGTATTAACCTATATCATTATGACTATAATGAAAAAGACATTTGGAATTAGAGTCAATAAAATTGAAGAACGTGCTGGTATTGATGCGGTTTCTTTTGGAGTTGAATCTTATACCACTTTTGAATAATTTAATTAATACAAAGAATTTAAAAATTTATACATGAAAAAAGTAGAAGCAATAATAAGGCCATCAAAATTAAAGGCCGTCCAGCGTGGACTAAAAGAGGCTGACATCCCTTGTATAACAGTTATTCCGGTTAAAGGCACTGGTATGCAAAAAAGTTTTTCTGAACGCTATCGTGGGACCGAGCAATCTTTAATTTTACAAACTAGAGTAATGATAGTTTGTGTAATTAGCGATATTCATTTAGAGAAATGTATCAATGTTATAAAAGATAATGCATCTGAAAACCAAATTGGAGATGGTAAAATTTTTATTTATAATGTTGAAGACGCTATACGTTTAAGTACTGGAGCCCAAGGAAATGATGCTATTATATAAAATAGCTAAACCTAAAAAAAAGGAACGCTAACCAGCGTTCCTTTTTTAATATCAATAACATTTAACTTATTCAATTTTAAATTGATAAATCCCCGATTCTGATGTATTCCCTTCTGAATCTTTTGTAATTACCTTCCAATAATAAATGCTACCCGCATTTAAAGTAACATTCAACTCACTTACAGAAACATTTGGAGTATGTATAGCTGGTTCATTGCTCATTCCTAAATACACATCGTAACCTATAATATCATTATCTACATCAGATCCAGTCCAATTTAAGGTAACATTTGTAGTATTAAGGCTAGCTGCCATAGCTGGTGAATTGATTACTGCCGGAAAAGGTACATAGGTTTGCACACCTGGACCTGCATTAAAAAATTTCCAGGTATCGCTTGTTTCAGTTTTTGTACCATCAGTAGCTTCAACGTACCATGAATAAGGTGTAGCTCTTTTTAAAACAACCCCTATTTTATCTTCGGTAGATTGATCTTGAATTTCGTTTCCTGAAACTAGGTCTTTAATAAAAATCGTGTATCCTGTGGCAATTGAACTGGCTTCCCATTCAAAAACTACAGTGCTATGAGTTGGGGTAATATTTGTTCCTAGATTACATAACCCATTTTCATGCGGAAATTGCAAATTCACTTTTAAAGAAGAATTAGTTTCTAGCCCTTCTTCAGGGTTCTCTGGAGTTTCTCCAGAGTCTCCACCATCATCAGAAGACCCGCTACAACCTAAACATAAAAGAGCGAAACAAATTATATAAATTAATTTTTTCATTTTTTCACAATTTTAAAAGTGCTTAAGGATTGACTCGATTTAACAAATACAGTATAAAAGCCTGCTGATAAATTATTGGTTTCTATATATAAACTACTTCCCGGATCTTTTATAGTTTTGTGAAACACCAATTGTCCTAAATAGGAATACATACTTATTTCAATGTTTTTGTCTTTTAAATCATCTAAATGAATATTGATACTTTCTTTAAAAGGGTTTGGATGTATAACCATTTTATCTGAAACTAAAATGCTTTCTTCATAAACACCCTGACAGTCTTTATCTGTTGAAATTTTAATGTCATTTACACCATTTTCTAACTGAAGTGTTAATTCAGATTCATATGTTCTAAACTCTAATCCATTTAAGTTTATAATATAACTTGAACTGCCACTTAAATTAAAAGACACCTCCTTACTATTCTGTCTTTTATCTGTTATTACTTCCAAATTTTCTGGGTGACTAATAACAACATCAAAACAACTTTCATAATTAGGTAATTCATCTGAAGTTATACATAACTTGTAAGTTCCGGCAAGAAGGTTTAGAATATCAATTTCGTTCGTAAATGTATAATTTCTATCAAAATCATCACCTTTTAAATTGGCTTTGTATTCATAAAACTCTTTTGATGTGATGTTAATTTTGCCATCGTTATTATTTAAACAAGTTTCTCCAGTAATCAAAATTGTGAAATTATCTACTGGTAAACTAGCATATGGGCAACCAAATAAATCCACTGGTTCACCAAAGATTGTTCCTGGACATAAATCATCTTCGTTTGCAATTCCATCGTTATCGGCATCATCACAAATAGACTGGTAATTAGCTGTTGGGTCTTTATACCATTCATCATAAGTACCATCTATATTTGATATTACGGCCACCGGATCATCAACCAAAATACAGCTCAAATCTGGGTTACTTGTTGCGCTAAACTTTGTTAAAGTTTCATTAGCACCGTTCTGAAGATTTAAACTATCTTGAGTAAAACTGTTTGCCTGACAATACAGTATTATTAAATTTGGGTTTGACGTAACATTTAAAGCAGTTAGTTGGTTAGATGAGCAGTTTAATACTTTTAAATTTATAAGAGCACTTACATCTAATACTGCTAACATATTACCTTCAACGTTTATATCTTCTAAATTTAAATTTGAGTTTACATTAATTACTGACAAAGAATTATTAGATACGTTTAACTGTATGAGATTAGTATTTACCATAAAATCTAAATTTAACAGCTCATTATTTGAAGCAACTAAAGTTTGTAACAAAAGATTATTACTTAAATCTATTCCCGTTAAAACATTATTACTTATCACTAAATTTCTCAAATTCTCAAAATCTTCAATACCTGTTAAATCAGCAATTTCTTTACCACTAACATCTAAAAATGTTCTATTTTCAATATTTGCAGTTGGCACATAATCGTCTGAAGGTTGAACATCATAACCCAAGTCAATTAATGCTTGTTCAAAATTATCATCAGGTACATAGGTTTCTCCAAAATGGCAATCTATTGCATAAGCTGTTGTAGCATCTTTGAACCAAGTTACTCCAGCAGGTTCGGTACCGCTATCAGTTTGTATACAAGATAAATTAGGATTACTCTGAGCATTTAAGTTTGTAAGACTTGCATTTGCACCGTTTTGCAGATTTAAAATTTCCAGTAAATTAGAAGCACAACTTAAATTTGTAAGTGCTGTATTTGTAGTGACATCCAATTCTATAATAGCATTACCATCACAATTAAAACTTTGAAGTAGAGAAATTAAACTCGCATCTAATTCTGTAATTTGATTGTTGGAGATATTTAAACTGATAACATTGGGAGTTTCGGTAACATCTAAATCTATAAGCAAATTATTAGAACAATCGATTACAGTTAAATTTACAATATTACTGATATCCAATTCGCTTAATGTGTTATTTGAGCAATTCAAATTAAGTAAGGCCATAAAATCTTCAATACCTGTTAAATCTGAGATACCATTACCACTAACGTCCAACATGGTTAGCATTTCTATATTTGCAGTGGGTACATAATCGTCTAAAACGCCTGTATCATAACCTAAATCAATTAATGCTTGTTCAAAATTATCATCAGGCACATAGGTTTCTCCAAATTTGCAATCTAAACTATATACTGCAGTTGCATCCTTTGTCCAATTTGCCCCTATAATGTTCACATCATCTACTTGAATACAAGTAAGGTTTGGGTTACTAGTTGCCGAGAAATTTGATATATTATTATTTATTCCATTTTGAATATTTACAAAGTCTAATTGATTACCAGATACATTTATGGTAATGGTATCTGGACAAAAATCTAATGGGTTATTTGTATTTCGTGTTGGACAAGCCATCAGACCCATAGTTGATAAATCTAAACCACCTGTTACTTCATTTTCGCTACAGTTGAATGTTTTTAGCTGATTTAAATTAGCAGATAATTGTAAAGTAGCAATTGCATTATTACTAATGTTTAATTCGATTAAATTAGTATTGGTACTAGCATTTATATCTGTGAGTTCATTACTACTAACTGACACATATTTTATAGAAGTTAAACCATTTAATATAGTATTGAGTTGATTTATTTGATTGTTATTCAAAATTAAACTTTCTAGAACTGTAGATGCCAAATCATCTATTTCTGTTAATTGATTTTGAGATCCAGACAATGCAATTAAATTGATATTCGCAGATAAATTTACATCAGTCAACTCATTATCTGAAAAATCTAAAACTTCTATTGCTGCGTTGGCACTAATATCAAGTAAGCTTAGTGTATTATTTCTACAGTTCAAAGTAGTTAATGCTAAACACCTGCTCACTTGTAAAGTAGAAAGTTCATTGTTATTACAATTTAGGGTATTTAAAGTTGAATTATCAGCTGTATAGCTTACAAAATTTGAAATTAGATTATTATCACAATTTGCCTCAATTAGGCTATTATTATTACTTATATCCAAAGTAGTTAAACTATTGTTAGAACAATCTAGTTCTTCCAAATTAGGATTAATGGATATATCTAAATCTGCCAAATTATTATTTGCACAAAATAATTTTTTTAAGCTTGCTGTACCTGTGGTATTTAGCACACCATTTATGTTAGCAATATTGTTGGTTAAAAAATAATTTGAGCCACAGAATAGGCTCTCAAGATTAACCATACCACTTACGTCTAACTCATCTAAAAAATTACTACTACAGTCTAATTCAGTTAAAGATATAAATGCTTGGATACCCTCTAAACTTTCAATGTTTTCACCACTAACATTTAACGATTTAAGATATTCTATGTTTGCCGTTAATACCTGATTATCTAATGCGCCAGAATCAAAACCTAAATCAATTAAAGCTTGTTCAAAATTATCATCTGGAATTGGTGTATATCTATTCGCTTCACAATCAGCATTGTAATCGGCTATTGGATCAATAATCCAACCTCCTGGAATATTTCCTATTACAGCCGCATCAACATTTATACAAAATAGATTAGGGTTATTTGTGGCGTTAAATACAGTAGTATTTGTATTATTTCCATTTCTAATATCTACAAATTCTAATGCATTATTATTGCAGGTAATATTTGTTAATGCTAAGTTAGCTGTTAAATCTAATGTAACGATATTGTTATCAGAACAATCAAAAGTCATTAAAGCTGCAAAATCTTGAATACCAGTTAAGTCTGTAATATTATAACCATTTACATTAAGGTTCGTTTCTCCTACGATATTTCCTGTTGGCACATAATTATCAAGTGGCCCAACATCAAAACCAGCATCAATAATGGCTTGTTCAAAACCATTATCTGGCACATAGGTTCCACAATTCGTGTTTAAAGACGCTGATCCAATGGCCCAATTTACACCGGCAGGTATGGTATTAGCATCTGCCAAAATACAAGATAAGTCTGGGTTGCTCGTCGTATCAAAATTTGCAAGATTTCCGTTTTGTCCATTTTGGATATTCAAAGCTTGTAAGTCGTTAAAAGCACAATCGAAATCTGTCAGGTCAACATTAATACTTAAAACTAGAGATTGGATGCTGTTATTTGAACAGTTTAAATCTTCAATATCGATGTTACTGCTCACATCTAATTCCTCTAAATTATTATTTGAAACATTTAAAGTTAGTAATCCTACTAAATTGGTTACATCCAGATTTTTTAAATTATTTCCTGATGCATTAAGATTTGTTAAAGCTGTGAGTGTTGAAATATTTATATTTTCAATATTATTTACACTAAAATTTAAGATATCTAGAGCTACAAAATCTTCAATTCCTGTTAAATCATCAATATTTTCGTTTGATATATCTAGTGTTTGAATAGCATTGATATTTGAAGTCAATACTAAATTATCTAAAACATCATCTAAATTCCGATCGATTAAAGCTTGTTCAAAATTATCATCAGGAACATAAGTATATATGTCTGCACAGGTAGTTTCGGCATAATAAGTCCATTCGTCTTTTGTCCAACTTATATTTGGTGTAAATCCAGCATCTACTTGAATACAAAATAAATCTGGGTTACCTTCTGAAGTAAATGTTGTAATTAAATCATTAAAACCATTGGCAACTATTAAAGATGTTAACCGATTGTTAGATACATTTATTGAAGAAGTACCTTGACAAGTAGTAACAGGATCGGTTTGAGGGTCTGGACAGGTAACCGAATTAATAGCACTTAAATCTAGGTTAGTAATTAAGTTATTAGATGCATCTAATTGATTTAAATACGTATTTGAAGATATATTTAAAGCTGTTATTTGGTTTGATGCGCAGTAGAGGCTCACTAAATTTATATTAGCACTTATACTTAAATTATTAAGTCTATTGCTAGAAACGGATAAAGAAGTTAACTCTATATTTTGACTTATATCCAATGCTAAAATTCTATTATTAGAACATCTCAAATCATATAATGATTGATTATTAGAAACATCAAGCACAGAAATTTGATTATTTGAGCAATCTAATTCTTCTAAACTCATATTGGAACTTAAATCTAAGTTTGTTAGTAGATTAGAACCACATATCAAAGTTTTTAAATTAGAATTATTCGAAACATCCAGAGCTGTTAAATTATTGCCAATACACAATAAAGTTTCTAAACTATTAAAGTCTCCAATTCCTGTTAAGTCATCAATAGAAATATTGTTTACAACAAGTGACTTAATATTACTTATACGCTCTGTAAAAACAGTTCCGTTATTAGCAATACCATCGCCCATGCTATTATCATCTCCAACCACAACCAAACCACCATTTGCATCGTGCGTTTCTAGATAATCTTCAAAATTAGCATCTGGTATAGCCGTTGTTTGAGCCGCTAATGAAGAAGCTAACAATAGTGAGAAAAAAAATAAAACTAGAAAGTTAATTCTCATGACGGTAGTTGTTCGATAAATTCCAGATAAATTTTAATGTCCAGATTCTTCGTTAAGTTCTTTATGGAAATGAACTTGTGTTTTAAACGCTTCTTTTATTTGAGCAACAAATTGTTGTTTAAATTCAGGGTTTTCCTTAATCTTCTTCATGATAAAATTCTCAGTTTTGGTTGCTCCCACTTCCTTCATGGTCTTTTCTGCCAGTTTCAATGCCTCATCAATATCACTATCAGTTAATTCATAGTAAACAAATCCTTCTTTTAACTCATACTTACGACCAAAATCATCAATATTTCCAATAGAATTTTCATCATGTTTAGCAACATGATCATCATGACTTGTAACTTTCTCTCCATTTTCTAAAGCTTCTAATCTCTCAATTGTTTTTGTCAACAAATCATCAAGATCTTTCAATTGTTTTTGTTGCTCTAAAACCTGTTTTTCTAATTTTTCAACAATAGGGCTATTATCATTATTATTAATACCAACCGCTGTATTTATAAGATTGAAACCAAATTCATTTTCTGAAGCTTCCCAAGCTACACCGACAATATTTTTAATATCCTTTGCAGTTAAATCTTCGGGAGCAATAGCAATACCTGTTCCATTATTACTTCCACTAGGAACTATATAATCTCCAATATTTACCTTTCCAATGACTTTTACCGGTACTTGCCCCATAAATGCTACTTTTTCAAAAAATTGTTCCTGCCCTTCCTGTGGTAAAGCTCCTAAAACAGCTGGCTTAAATGAAATGACCATCATACGTTGAGCTCCCTCAGTATTCTTTGAAATTTTGCCTCCATGTAATCCAACAATATCACCATAACTCATTTTCTCATTGATATGTAATCTTAATAAATATTCAGCATAGTCTCCTGCACCTGATGCATAGGAAACTCCCCGATATCTATTTTTATTATCATAAAACGTATTTAACATATAAGCTGCAAAAAGTTCATTGATTACAGCTGCAGCAACTTTTAGACCTTGAAGTACTAAAGAAGAAGATGCTCCAATAATCAAAGAAGGAACAGGAGCAGTGAAACACCCACCTATACCAGCACAAAATGTACTACTGGTAGATGCTGCTGTTACATTTATAGTAGACTTGGAAAGGTCTGTTAATTCCCAAATTAAGTCTAGACCACCGTCAATAACATCATAATACACACTTAATTGTTCTAGGTTATAATCAGCATTATTACCAAACTCATCAGGATCTGTTTCTCCTTCAATACGTCCCCAAAGCATAGGTGTATCTGGGTCAGGCAGTACAACTCCTGACAATGTATTGGCTCCACTTTCTGGTGGTTTGCTAAACCCATCAAAAATACCAGTATCATCCAAACCAACAATATCAAAAATATCTCTTATTACGGAATTTAGGGCTGTAGGAGGATACGGTGTTATGTGGGTATTAGGCGTGCGATCCCAAAAAGAAACAAAATTATTCCTGTTTTTAACTCCAATGGTATCAATTAAAATTGCGATACCTTGTTCCCCTCCTTCTACTAATAATGGATAGCTATTGAGACTTAAATCTGTTCCTCTCAAGGTAGAACTTATTTTTACTTGGTTATTTTCTGCTATAACCTCAACAGCGTTCTTTAAAACTGTGCTTTCATTTACAGTTAAAGTTTGAGATTCTAAAGCTCCAAAACTAGATTTTCCTTTAACTACTAGCTTTCCATTAAGTATTGTTGGTGCATCTGTATCAAAATCTGGTGGTCCCATTAACGAATCTCCAACTATTAAAGCTCCTGATAATTTAGTAATGCTTTTGTTATTAACATTTAAACCGTTATTTAAATTAGCCAAACTATCTACCTCTAGTCTTCCTGTAAGATTTGTGGTATTACCATCGGTTACATTAAGTGTACTATTTAAATTAGTAGTACCTTTAACTTGTAGTTCTCCATTTAAAAAAGTATTATCATCTACTTCTAATGTACCTGTTGCAGTAATATTTCTATGATAAGCATAAGGCACAAATGTTAGTATTTCTCTACTCATATCAACATAATCACTTCCACCATTAAAATCAATTTCTACTTTTAAATCTTTTGGTGTACCATCCCAACTAATTTTTTCAAAATCATCATGATTTACAGAACCAATAATTAGGTTAATTCGTCCAAACTCGTCTGTAGTAGTTGTTTGAATTTCTTGAAACTCAACTAAATTACCAGACTCAAAAATTGTAAATCGAATTGCTACTGTAGTACTAGGTAAATAATTACCTTCAGAATCTACTCCTGGTAATTCTAAATCATCTGGACCAATAATAACTGCTTGATACGTAATACCGTCGGTTTGGGCAAAAGTTACCATTGATATTAAAAGGAAAAATCCTAGAGTAAGTAATTTCTTTTTCATGGGTTAGTGTTTTATTTTCGTTTTCTCTTTTTAATCTATTTCTTAATAAGTTTAGCATTGAATAGTTTACTTCCTGATGAAACCTTTAAAAAATATGTTCCACTAGAAATTTTACTTAAATTTAATTGAATCAATGGTGAGATATTGTATTCCTTTTCATGCACCTGTCGGCCATTTATGTCAAAAACTGTAACAAAAATGTTGTTTGAAATTTTTTCTTTAAAAGCTACCGATACGGATTCTTTAAAAGGGTTTGGATATACCTCAGCATTTAAATTTCCACTAACTTCTTTTTCAATACTAATCTTATAGGCATCTTGTTGATATCCTTGTTTTAAATAATAACCCTTATTAAAATAAGTTCCTACAACACTTGCCTGACCTACACTCTGACTTACCATATATTTCCCTTTTCTTGTATTTATAGTTACAGAAGAACCACCAGACCCTACATTTGATCTAATAATTCTATATGCACTAGATGTTTCCTGATCCTGCCCAAAAACAAAAGCAGTAAAAAACATTAGAAAAAACACAGTTATTGTTATTTTCATTTTATTTCTTAATTAATTCAAGTTCTTGAAACATTATTAAAAATACCTTTAAAATTCAGCCAGTAACTACATTTATATAAAATGTCCATAGTTTGTCTATTTATAAATTGTAGTTCGTCGAGGTTTCGTTAAAAATCACAAAAACAGTTAGGTAGGTTTATAATAAAGCCTATCCCAAATTGATGTGCATTTAACTTTAATTGCTCTTCACTCTTTCCACTACTTATCAGAACAGATTTACCCAACTTATAATTGGCATAAATTGCCGTACTGTTAGAAATGGGGTATTGCACTCCAAAACTTCCTCTTAAAAACAAAATGGTGTTATTAAACTCTTCTTCACCAACTAGGTTGTATACATCATTATTTATAGTTTGATTACCTCTTATGATAAATTCTGAAGCTAGAGATCCTTTAAAGAAAAAAGATAAATCCCTAGATTGAAACAAACGTATACCCAAACCAGCTTGCAAACCAAGGTAGCTGACATCCCAGGCAAAATAATTATCTACACTACTTTCACTACCAATTGCTCCATAATTATTATATGATGCCCCAATAGATAAAAACATAGTTTTAGACGGATTAACACTCTGCCTATACCCCATACCAATATATGACTTAGAATGGGACAACAAATTGTTTAATCTATTGCCATTAGAATTTCTATAATCGAAAGAAGAAACTGTAGCACCATATTCCATATATAGTTGTTGAGCAAAACCAGAAATAGTTGTTAAAAAAATAAAACATACTAGAACTTTTAATCTCATATATGGTTCGTTTTGGAGGTTATATTAAAATTGGAAGACAGTATGTTTAAGATTGTAAATCTTCTACTATAACTATAATATTTAATTGGAACAAAAAAGGTGTCAAATTGTTTAAATACTCTTGGAATTATAGTCATAAATAATGTGACTATAGAAGCGTAATGTTTTTGCATAATACTTGGTTAGGTATGAGCGAAGTTAATATGTACTTACATACAAACCAAATAATAATTAGCTTGTCCACAGTTTGTCCATGAAATTAAACTGCTTAATTGTGAAAATTTTACTTGCAATTTTTATGCGCAAAAATATTGGTATTAGCGACCTAGTAGGAACTTGAGCAAATAATTAAAATAAAGCCGTTTGTCCATCAGAAGTACCACCATCATCCTCATTAGAATTGTCTGCAGACAATTCGGTTTCATCAACAACCTCTAAGTCATCGGCATGAACTTCTTCCGGTGCTTCATACGGAAGTGGATCTAGTAAATTTACTTGATTTACCTTATCCTTGGTTAATTGATTACCTAATGCACTAATTCCTTTTACTGAAATGAAATCCTCTAAGTTTACCTCTAGGTTTTCTTTTCGGTCTTTACCTCTTTCTTTAGCAAAAACAACTTCTGCAATAGGCCTCCAATCTGTTGAAACAATTTCTAATTGCGAGTTTTCATCCTCAGAAATAAAACTTTCGGTCCTATTTTCGTTTTCTATTAAAAAGCGCTTCACATAATATATTTCTTTGCCTCCATGATAATAGATTGCTGAAATAGGTTTTTTTGGCACCCACTTTTCCATAACAATCATATCTTTATCAAAATGCATAGTAACCTCTGGTGTTACCGTTTTAACCTCTCCTTTTTGGTTAATCATTAAGAGTTTATCTTCACCTCTAAATTCACCTATTAGTTCACCTCTACCGTCAACATTTAAACGTTGAACTACCTCATCAAACCAAATCTTACGTGGCTTTAAGGTTGAAACACCTTTCTCTTTTAATTCAATGCGTTTAACCGAATATTTAGTTACAACATTTCCCTTGGAGGCTCTACCTTTTATTAATATATCAGCAAAATTAATATCCCACTTAAGCTTTTTAATACTTCCTACTTGTCTTAGGTTAATGGTTATAATTTCTGCTTCTCCGTTGGGGTTAGCCGTAAAATACAATACTTTAGAAGCTTTATTTCCGTTGGTTAAATCGTATTCTCTATCTCTGGTAATTGAAGTAACAGCAAATCTTTTGATATAAGATGGCCCTTTGGCTCCATCTTTATAAATCATATTATAAATAGTGCGTTTATCTTTCTTTTTGAAAACAGCAACATGAATAATGTCTTTACCAACAAACGTCTTAGAATCTACTTTGGTGATCATCATTTTACCCGCTCTAGTAAATACAATAATATCGTCAATATCACTACAATCACCAACATACTCGTCCCTTCTAAGAGAGGTTCCTATGAACCCTTCTTCTCTATTCACATAAAGTTTCGTATTTCTAATGACTACCTTTGTGGCATCTACATCATCAAAAGTGGCTATTTCAGTTTTACGCTCTCTACCCTCACCATATTCTTTTTTAAGTCTTGAAAAGTAGGCAATGGTATATTCAATTAAATTATCTAAATGATGTTTTACTTCTGCTATTTGATCTTCTAATGCGTCAATTTTCTGTTGTGCCTTATCTATATCAAACTTTGAGATTCTTTTAATTCTAATTTCTGTTAAACGAGTAATATCATCTTCTGTTATCTGGCGTTTTAAATGTTTTATGTGAGGCTGGAGCCCTTTATCAATTGCACTAATAACACCTTCCCAAGTTTCCTCTTCTTCTATATCTCGGTAGATTCTATTCTCAATAAAAATACGTTCTAACGAAGCAAAATGCCATTGTTCTTCTAATTCTCCTAATTTAATTTCTAGTTCTTGCTTTAATAGTTGAACCGTATTATCAGTAGAACGACGTAACATTTCGGAAACTCCAATAAACAAAGGTTTATTATCTTCAATAACACAGCCTAAAGGTGATATTGACGATTCACAACTTGTAAAGGCATATAGAGCATCTATTGTTTTATCTGGAGACAAGCCTGATGGTAAATGAATTAGAATCTCTACCTCAGCCGCCGTATTATCTTCAATCTTTTTAATTTTGATTTTCCCTTTATCATTTGCCTTTAAAATGGAGTCAATTAAAGACGATGTTGTGGTTGCAAACGGAATTTCTGTAATTGCTAAGGTATTTTTATTAATCTGAGATATTCTAGCTCGAACCCTTACTTTACCTCCTCGGTTTCCATCGTTATAATTAGAAAAATCAGCAATTCCAGCAGTTGGAAAATCAGGTACTATGGTAAAACGCTTACCTTTTAAATGCTTTATTGACGCATCAATAAGTTCTATAAAGTTGTGAGGTAATATTTTTGTTGAAAGTCCTACTGCAATACCTTCACCACCTTGAGCTAATAACAAAGGAAACATTACAGGGAGGTTTACCGGCTCTTTTCTTCTTCCATCATAACTGGCTTGCCACTCCGTAATTTTTGGATTAAAAACAACATCTAACCCAAATTTAGAAATACGTGCCTCAATGTAACGAGATGCTGCCGCTCTATCTCCTGTTAAAATATTTCCCCAGTTCCCTTGGGTATCAATAAGCAAATCTTTCTGACCAATTTGAACCATAGCATCTGCTATACTTGCATCACCATGTGGGTGATATTGCATGGTATGCCCAACAATATTTGCTACTTTGTTATAACGCCCATCATCAAGGTCTTTCATAGAATGCATGATACGACGTTGCACTGGCTTAAAACCATCTTCAATAGCTGGTACCGCACGTTCTAATATAACATAAGAAGCATAATCTAAAAACCAGTCTTTATACATTCCCGTAACACGGGTAATGGTTTCTTGGGGCTCTTCGTTTTGTTCGTTTGATAAATCGTCGTTTTCTTCTTCAATCATATTCTAATTTCGATCTTCAATCAAGTCTAATTCAACTTTCAAATTATCTATAATAAATTCTTGTCTTGATGGTGTGTTTTTACCCATGTAAAATGATAATAATTCTTCAATAGACATATTATCATCAAGCATAACAGGGTCTAAACGGATATCATCACCTATAAAATGTTTAAATTCATCTGGTGATATTTCCCCTAACCCCTTAAATCGGGTAATTTCAGGTTTTGGCTTTAATTTATCAATAGCCTCAATTCGTTCTTCTTCTGAATAACAATAAATAGTTTCCTTTTTATTCCTTACCCTAAAAAGAGGGGTTTGCAATATGTACAAATGCCCTTCTTTTATAACTTCTGGAAAAAATTGCAAAAAGAAAGTAATTAAAAGCAGACGAATATGCATACCATCTACATCAGCATCAGTAGCAATTACCACATTGTTATAACGTAAATCTTCTAAAGACTCTTCTATATTTAAGGCAGCCTGCAACAAGTTGAATTCTTCATTCTCATATACAATCTTTTTTGTTAAACCATAGCTATTAAGTGGCTTCCCTTTTAAGCTAAATACTGCCTGAGTATTTACATCTCGAGACTTAGTAATACTACCGGAAGCCGAATCTCCCTCTGTTATAAATAACGTAGTTTCTAAATTTCTCTCATTTTTAGTATCCCCAAAATGAACTCTACAGTCACGGAGTTTTTTATTGTGGAGACTTGCTTTTTTTGCTCTATCTTTGGCTAATTTCCTAATACCAGACAACTCCTTTCTCTCGCGTTCTGCCTGAAGAATTTTCCTTTGAATTTTCTCCGCAGTATCTGGGTTTTTATGAAGAAAATTATCCAGTTTTGTCTTTACAAAATCATTAATATAAGTTCTAACAGTTGGGTAATCTCCTCCCATATCTGTAGACCCCAATTTAGTTTTAGTCTGACTCTCAAAAACCGGTTCCATAACCTTAATAGCGATTGCTGCGATTACAGATTTTCTAATATCTGAGGCATCGTAATTCTTACCATAATATTCTCTTACCGTCTTTACCACCGCTTCCCTAAAAGCATTTAAATGGGTACCTCCTTGAGTAGTATTTTGCCCGTTAACAAAAGAATGATATTCCTCACTATATTGTGTTTTACTATGAGTAATTGCAACTTCAATATCATCTCCTCTTAAATGAATAATTGGATACAATAAATCATTCTCATTTGTGTTTTCAGAAAGTAAATCTTTTAGCCCATTTTCACTAAAATATTTTTCACCATTAAAAACAATGGTAAGCCCAGGGTTTAGATACACATAGTTCTTGAGCATTTTTACTATATACTCACTTCTAAACTTATAATTTTTAAAAATACTTTCATCTGGAATGAACGATACCTTAGTTCCTTTACGCCTAGAGGTGTCTTCTAGTAAATCTTTAGCTGTTAATTCTCCTTTCTCAAATTCTGCAGAAGCCGACTTTCCATCTCTAGTAGATTCAACTCTAAAATAATTAGAAAGCGCATTGACTGCTTTAGTACCTACTCCATTTAAACCAACAGATTTTTTAAATGCCTTAGAGTCGTACTTTCCTCCAGTATTCATCTTAGAAACAACATCAACCACTTTACCTAAAGGAATACCTCTACCATAGTCTCGAACAATCACTTTATTACCTTGAATAGAAATATCAATGGTCTTTCCGGCCCCCATGACAAACTCATCAATTGAGTTGTCTAAAACTTCTTTTAAAAGAATATAAATACCATCATCTGGAGATGAGCCATCACCCAACTTTCCAATATACATTCCAGGACGCATACGAATATGTTCTTTCCAGTCTAACGAACGTATATTATCCTCAGTATAGTTGGATTGTACTGCCATAAAAAAGTAAAATTTAAGAGATGATGGCTAATATAAGACAACGTCTTAAAATATAAAACAGCCAACAGACAAAGTAATTAACAATAAAAACACAATATTGTTGAGAACCCCTAACTAGGTTTTCTTTTGTTTTTTTAGGGAAACTAGCAATATTCCTATTATTACAACTATGGCTCCTAAAAACTGTAAAATTGTTAACCTTTCTCCCAAAAATATAGCAGCTAAAATTATTGTTGAAATAGGCCCTGCTCCTGCAATTACAGCAAAATTTGAAGAATTAATCATCTTTATGGCTTGAGATACTAAAAAAGAGGGAATTACAGTTGCAAAAAAAGCAATTAAAAACCCTAAAAAATATACTTGCCATGGATATCCTAAGATAGATGTTTTCATTGAAATCCCATAATGAATAAAAACGCAAATGCAGGAAACAATCATGGCATATGATGTAAATCTTGTAACACCAAATTTAGGTATTAACCATCCACTACCCACCAAATATGAAGCATAAGTAATAGCACTTAATACTACAAAGAAACCTCCTAACAAAGATTCTATACCCGAAATAGCAACTTCATTACCAAAAGCTATAATAATACCCAAATAAGTTAATGCTATGGCTCCAACTCGGGTTTTGGTTATTGATTGCTTTAAGAAAAATTTGTTTAATAGTAACACTACTGTAGGGTAAACAAATAAGATAATGCGCTCTAAACTGGCTTTTATATAAACAAGCCCAATAAAATCAAAATAACTAGCTAGATAATACCCAATAAAACCGAAGAAAGCTAACCATATCCAATCTTTTGAAGTTGTTTTTACAACAGCACTTTTTTTCCTAACATAAAACAAAGTAACTAGGTAAAAAGGAAAGGAAAAAACCATTCGCAAAAGCAGAATACTAATTGGATCTATTTCATACCGGTAGGCCAACTTTACCATAACTGCCTTGGAGGAAAACAAAACAATTCCTAGCAATCCTAAAAGGATTCCATATATAAACGTTCTAGACTTTTGCATAGAACGAATGTAATTCTATAATAATCTATGAATTATTGTTATGAAAGTAAATTACGATGTTCAAACTAATTATAAATGAAGAAGAAATAGATTCCCCTTTTTTCTATGAAAATCTAAAAATGACAACTACAACCAATTAAACATTAAACAAGAAATGCATTACATCACCATCTTTAACTACATAATTTTTACCTTCAACTCTCATTTTACCAGCTTCTTTTACTTTGGCCTCACTTCCAAATGACACATAATCATCATAGGCAATAACTTCGGCTCTAATAAAGCCTTTTTCAAAATCGGTATGTATAACACCAGCTGCTTGTGGTCCTGTAGCTCCTATATCCACTGTCCAAGCTCTCACCTCTTTTACTCCTGCAGTAAAATAGGTTTGCTGATTAAGTAACTTATATGCTGAACGAATTAATTTTGCAGATCCTGGTTCATCTAGACCAATATCTTCTAAAAACATTTGGCGCTCTTCATAGTCTTCCAATTCATTTATATCAGCTTCTGTTCCAACTGCTAGCACCAAAACTTCGGCGTCTTCATCTTGCACTGCTTCTTTTACCTTCTCAACAAAATCATTTCCTGAAACAGCCGCTCCTTCATCCACATTACAAACATACATTACAGGTTTATCTGTAATAAATTGTAATGGTTTTACGTATTCTAAATAATCTTCATCGCTAAACTCCAAAGCTCTTACAGATGTACCAGACTCTAAACCTTCTTTTATTTTCAACAATATCGCTTCTTCTGCTTGTGCCTCCTTATTACCAGTTTTTGCTGCTCTTTTAACCTTGTCTAACTTTTTTTCAGCAGTTTCTAAATCCTTTAATTGAAGTTCCATATCAATGGTTTCCTTATCTCTTATAGGATCTACGCTTCCATCAACATGAACTATATTATCGTTATTAAAACAACGTAACACGTGTAAAATAGCATCTGTCTCACGAATATTAGCCAAAAACTGATTACCTAGGCCTTCTCCTTTACTTGCTCCTTTAACTAATCCTGCAATATCAACTATTTCTACAGTAGCTGGAATAACGCGTTCTGGATTCACCAAACTCTCTAGTTTTTCTAAACGTGGATCTGGCACGTTTACAACGCCTATATTTGGTTCAATAGTACAAAACGGAAAGTTTGCACTCTGCGCTTTAGCATTAGATAAACAATTAAATAATGTTGATTTCCCTACGTTCGGTAACCCTACAATTCCTGCTTTCATAATTGAGATGATTTTTGCGAGTGCAAATGTAATTAATTAGATGGTTAGATTCTTAGATGCTTTAGAATATTTTGAATTGAAAAACTAAATAAATTCTATGAAAGAATGAAATTTAAAAGAATTAAAAATTGAATCATATCTTATGAAGTCAGACTATAATTTACTTTTATTGCTTAATAAATTTATAAATAGCTCCGTTTTCTAGCTTTAATAAATATAACCCTCTTTCAAGCTCACTAATTTCAATGCTTCCTTTTTTTGAAATTTTCCCTTTAAGAAGCCTAGAACCAGCTACATTGAAAATACTAAAACCGTCTACGTTAGAAAGCCCTGTAATTTTTATGACATCCTTTGATGGATTAGGATAAAGTTTAATTTTATTTTCTAACTTAAATTCCTCAATATTTAAGCTTTGGTTTGTTGAACGCTCATACGTAAAGCCTCCTCCACTACTTGAACCCTGCCAAAATGTAAACTTAATATCAATATAAATATCATCAGTTATTAAATGAACAACCATATCTTTATTTATCAAATTAAAAGGAGAACTATTGTGGGTAGCTTGCCAATTTTGAAAAGTTAAACTTTCAATTGAGGCGGTTGTTCCAAAAGCCCATTCGGTATCTTCGGGGCTCAAAAAAGTTCTGTAAACTATCTCCGTTGCTTTGTTAAATATTCCTTGACTATCGGCTCTAGTTATCCAAATATTGTCAGTTATTCTATCTTGATTAGATTCCAAATCCCAATCGGCCCCTCCTACTTTAGTAAATGTAGTTGTGGGTCCTGTCCATATGGTTTGACAATTCAAATCCATAAGACCAAACATAATCCCTACCACCGCAATTAAAATATATTTACTTCTTATCTTCATTAATTCGACAGTGTTAACTGAACATACAAAACATGAGATAAAACCTATTATATAGGCCTTTTTACAACCATATTAAAATACTCATTTTTTTTACAAACAAAAAATCCCAAGCAAAAGCCTGGGATTTTTTATAATTTAATGTCGATTATCTACTAATCTTCCGGGTGCATAAAGCGTTGTTTAGCCAGTAGTTCTTCCTCTGTCTCTTCATTATCTTCATCTGGCACACAACAATCTACAGGACATACTGCAGCACATTGTGGCTCTTCATGGAAACCTTTACACTCTGTACACTTATCTGGAACAATGTAATATAACTCATCACTTACAGGTTCTTGAGCTTCATCGGCATCTACTTCCGTTCCGTTTGTTAATACAACAGTACCTTCTAAACTAGTACCATCTTTATAACGCCAATCATCGGCGCCTTCATAAATTGCAGTGTTCGGACATTCTGGTTCACATGCTCCACAATTTATACATTCATCTGTTATTATAATTGCCATACCGTTTTTTCTCTTGAGTTTGCTTAAATTTGCAGACGCAAAAATAAAGCCAAAACCATTCATAACCAAATTAAGCATGCAATTACAAGAAAGAATTAATGCTTTTGTAAAATTAGGAGATTTTTTAAGACAATATTCTAACGAAGTTGTTAGTAAAAATAATAATGTGGAATACAACGATGTTTTCTTTGAAGGATTTAAACATCAACTAAAATTAGCCGAAGAACACAATGGCTGGTTTACCCAAGAAAATATAAGGTTTGCTTTAAAAAGTTGGTCTGATGCTTTAACTGAAACCAACTTAAGCAAATGGCTTTCTAAATACAACTTTAGCCAAAGAAATCCCAAACAAGTAGCTATAATCATGGCAGGTAACATACCTTTAGTTGGGTTTCATGACTTTCTATCTGTATTAATTTCTGGTCACAAGGTATTGGTAAAACAATCATCAAATGACAAGCATATACTCCCCTATTTATCTAAATATTTAGAATACGTAGAGCCAGAATTTGAAAACACGATCTCCTTTACAGAAAAAAGGATTGAAAATTTTGATAGTGTTATTGCTACAGGTAGCAATAATACAGCAAGATACTTTGAGTATTATTTTAAGGGAAAACCTTCTATTATTAGAAACAACAGAAATTCTGTTGCCATTTTAACTGGAGATGAAACCCATGAGGAACTTGAAGCCCTGTCAGAAGATATTTTTAGATATTATGGCCTAGGATGTAGAAGTGTTTCCAAACTATTTGTACCAAGAGACTATAATTTCGATGCTTTTTTCAAAGCTATATATAAATGGCACCCAATAATTGAAAAAGCTAAATATGCCAATAATTATGACTATAATAAGGCTGTTTATTTAATGAGTGAATTTGATATGCTAGAAAACGGCTTTTTAATGATTAAAGAAGATAAAAGCTATGCTTCTCCTATTGCTACTGTATTTTATGAGCATTATGATAATTCAAATCAATTAAAAGAAAAATTAAGCATAGATAAGGAACAAATTCAATGTATTGTTTCAAAAGGATTTGTCAAAAATGAAGTGGTCTTTGGAGCAACTCAAAAACCTCAACTTTGGGATTATGCGGATAGTGTCGATTCCGTTGAATTTTTATTATCAATTTAATGAAAAAATTATTGAATTTTTAGCAAATTTTATTGAATTAATTACCAACTTTGCATCTTTAAATTTTACCACACACAACAATGAAAAAACATAACTTTAGTGCAGGACCATGTGTTTTACCACCAGAAGTATTATTAAAAGCTTCACAGGCTGTAGTTGATTTAGACAATAGCGGATTATCTTTAATTGAAATATCTCATAGAAGTAAGGCCTTTGTAGACATCATGGAAAATGCTAGATCCTTAGCTTTAGAATTACTCGGTTTAGAAGGTAAAGGATATAAAGCCTTATTTTTACAAGGCGGTGCCAGCACACAATTTTTAATGGTTGCTTTAAACCTTTTAGAGAAAAGAGCAGGATACTTAAACTCAGGTTCTTGGGCTGCTAAGGCCATCAAAGAAGCTGCAATTTTTGATGATATATATGAAGTAGGATCTTCTAAAGATGCTAATTATAATTATATTCCTAAGGGGTATGACATCCCAGAAGATTATGATTATTTCCACTGTACATCAAATAACACCATTTTTGGAACACAAATGAAAGCGTTTCCTAACTCTCCAATTCCAATGGTTTGTGACATGAGTAGTGATATATTCTCTAGATCTTTAGATTTCACCCAATTTGATATAATCTATGCCGGTGCTCAAAAAAATATGGGACCTGCAGGAACTACTTTGGTAGTTGTTAAAGAAGATGTTTTAGGGAAAGTTTCTAGAAAGATCCCTTCAATGATGGACTATAAAATTCATATTGATAAAGGTAGTATGTTTAATACACCTCCAGTATTTCCAGTTTACACATCAATGTTAAATTTAGAATGGCTAAAAGCGCAAGGTGGTATAGCTGCTATTGAAAAAGAAAATGAAAAGAAAGCACGCTTAATGTATTCTGAAATAGATTTAAACCCATTATTTAAAGGGTTTGCAGCTAAAGAAGATCGTTCTATGATGAATGCTACGTTTACTCTAGAAAATGAAAACTTAAAAGAAACGTTTGAAACCATGCTTAAAGAAGCTGGTATTAGTGCAGTTAACGGACACAGAAGTGTTGGTGGATACAGAGCTTCAATGTATAATGCTTTAACAATTGATAGTGTAAAAGTTCTTGTTGAAGTAATGAGTGAATTAGAAAGTAAAGCATAATTAAAACATAAAATATTTTCGCTTTCGCGGAAGTAAAAAATAATAAAATGAAAGTATTAGCAAACGACGGTATTTCACAAAGTGGTATTGATGCCCTTGAAAAAGGAGGATACGAAGTAAGTACTACAACAGTTGCTCAAGAGCAACTAATAAATTACATTAATGACAATGACATTAGTGTGTTATTGGTAAGAAGTGCAACCACAGTTAGAAAAGATTTAATTGATGCATGTCCTAACTTAAAAATCATAGGCCGTGGTGGTGTTGGAATGGATAACATTGATGTAGAATATGCTAGAGAACAAGGAAGGCATGTAATTAATACCCCTGCAGCTTCATCACACTCTGTAGCAGAGTTAGTGTTTGGTCATTTATATGGTTTAGCACGTTTCTTACACAATGCAAATAGAGAAATGCCTTTAGAAGGAGATAGTAATTTTAAAGGATTAAAGAAAGCTTACGCAAAAGGAACTGAACTTAAAGGAAAAACCTTAGGTGTTTTAGGTTTTGGTCGTATTGGTCAAGCCACTGCAAAGGTTGCTTTAGGAGCTGGAATGAAAGTAGTTGCTTTTGATCCATTTTTGGAAAAAGCAAATTTAGAATTAGATTTCTTTGATGGACAGAAAGTTAGTTTTGATATTGAAACTATCTCTAAAGAAGAAGTTTTAAAACAAGCAGACTTTTTAACATTACACGTTCCTGCTCAAAAGGATTATGTAATCGATGAAGCAGAATTCAATCAAATGAAAGATGGTGTGATTTTAGCCAATGCTGCTCGTGGTGGCGTGGTTAACGAAGTTGCACTTGTTAAAGCTATTGAAAGCGGTAAAGTGGCAAGAGCTGCTTTAGATGTTTTTGAAAAAGAACCCAAACCAGAAATTCAATTATTAATGAATCCTTCGTTATCTTTAACACCTCATACTGGTGCTGCTACTAACGAAGCTCAAGATAGAATTGGAACAGAATTAGCGTCACAAATCATTAGTATTTTAGGCTAATGATTCAATAATGTGACCTAAACGTTATATTTGAGTCCTAACTGTATAAGTTGGGACTTTTTTTGTACCTTCAAAATTCATTTTTAATTTAAACACAATTACAATATCATGTCTGGAATTTTAGATTTATTAAGTAGCGACCTAGGAAAAACTATTATTAGTGGCGTAGCAGGTCAAACCAATCAGCCTCAAAACAAAACTCAAGATGTATTAACAATGGCTTTACCAGTATTAATGCAAGCTATGAAACGTAATGCATCAACACCACAAGGTGCAGAAGGTTTATTAGGCGCTCTTAATGGTAAGCATGATGGAAGTATTTTAGATAATTTAAACGGTCTATTTGGTGGAGGCGTTGATAATGATGTATTAAACGATGGAGGAAAAATACTAGGCCATGTTTTAGGCGGTAAGCAACAAAATGTGGCAAGTGCCTTAGGTGCTAAATCTGGAATGGATGCTGGTTCTGTGGCTCAAATATTAAAAGTAGCTGCTCCAATATTAATGGGTGTATTAGGTAAGCAAAGTAGACAACAAAAAGTAAGCAACCAAAGTGGTGTTGAAAGTTTACTTGGTGGATTACTTAGTGGAAATTCTCCTCAACAAGAACAGAGCTTTCTAGAGTCTATATTAGATGCCGATGGTGATGGTAGTGTAATTGATGATGTTGCTGGTATGGTTTTAGGAGGCAATAAAAAGAAAAGCGGACTGGGTGGTTTACTCGGTGGTCTTTTTGGTGGGAAATAGAAAAAACATCTTTTAGAATATTAAAAAAAGCCAAACTTTAAAGTTTGGCTTTTGTGTTAAAATAGATTTTGTAACACCTCTTTACGGAATGATTTTTGTAAATTCAATTAACTTAAACCTTGTTCACTCATTAAAGACTGCTGTTTCCTAATTGGCGCTTTATTTTTGATTAGTTGAAGTATAGATTTGAATAATCAAATAAACAGTTAATATTATGAAAAACTCAAATTACATACTCAGTTTAATTATCCTAAGCGTTTTTATTTTTAATTGTAATACAACAAAACAAATACCTGCAAAAAAAGATGATCTATCTGTAAATAGCCCTGTAAACGATACTGTTAAAATTGTAAATGATGAACTAGAATATAAAATTATAATTATAGACCCTGGGTACGCTAGCTGGTTGGTTAGCAATGCAAGACCAGAAGGGTTTTATACCCAACAGTATATGGAAAACCGAAATAATATTTATGCTTTAGAATGGAATAGAAGAGTTATGTTACCACAACAATACAGTCCTAATTTATATGAACTTAGTATTGATTATAACCCACATATTGACTATGGATATGAAGTAAATTACAAGCTTTATAACTATTTTATTTATTTCCAAATGAGATATAATCAAAGATTAGGGCCATTTACTCCTAGAATTTAATTGCTTTGTTTATTTTTGCAGCAAATTATTACTGTGAATAAGTTAAAACAACGTTGGGGTATTGAATCTAATTTTCAAATTGCGGTAATTTTTATCGTATTTGCTGTAACTGGTTCTACTGCTTCATATATTGGTAAACCTATACTTTCTTTTCTAGGTATAACATTAGAATCTTTTAGCACCTTTGGATATTGGGTATTTAGAATTCTAATTTTATTCGTTATGTACCAATTTCTTCTTGTATTTTTTGGTTGGTTATTCGGTCAACATAAATTCTTTTGGGGTTTTGAAAAGAAAATGCTACGTAGATTAGGCTTAAAAAAAATTGTAGGTGAATAAATTGAGAGAACATATAGCTTTTAAAATAGCTACACTTCTTTTAGTCGTTATTTTATTTGCTCCTGTAGCAATAAAGTTTGCGCACCTTTTTGAACATCACGAACATACGTTTTGTATTGGTGAAAAATCTACACATATTCACAAAGTAGATTTAGATTGTGAATTCAATGAATTCCAACTAAACAAAAACCTTTCGTTTACCTCTATAATTGTTGATTTATTTTCCGAAAAAATATTTATTCCTGAAATTGAGTCTCATTACGTATTTCTTAGTAAATATCAACATTTACACTTTTCGCTTAGAGGCCCTCCTCAATTAATTTAATATAAGTTTTATGTGGAATAATACATTCCATAAACAATCAATATTAAATTAATAATAAATTACAATGAAACATATTTTAAATGTATTGCTGTTATTAGCAATACTACCTATATTCTCCCAAAATAAACTTGAGGGAAAAGTTGTTGATTCCAACAGTCAGCTTCCAATTCAGAGGGCAAATATATATTTCCCTCAATTAGAAAAAGGAACTTCTACAAAGGATAACGGAAGTTTTAGTATTAGTAATATTCCTAATGGTACTCATAAAGTTATTGTGTCTTATTTGGGTTACGAAACCATTTCAATAAACGTAAACTTCCCTTTTAGTGAAGAATTTAACATAGAAATGATATCTTCTGCCATTGAAATGGAAGGCATTATAGTATCTACACCTTTTCACAAATTACAAAGTGAAAACGTAATGAAAGTTGAACAGAAAAAAATAAGCGATTTAAACGCCGAAGGTGCTATAAATTTAACCAATGGTATTTCAAATTTTACCGGAGTTGAAAGTATATCAACAGGGTTGGGTATTGGAAAACCTGTTATAAGAGGGCTTAGTGCTAACCGAGTATTAGTTTACACTCAAGGCGTGAGGTTAGAAAACCAGCAATATGGTGATGAACACGGGTTGGGCTTAAACAGTGCCGGTATTGAAAGTATAGAGGTAATAAAGGGACCAGCATCCCTCCTCTATGGTAGTGATGCTCTTGGAGGCGTTCTTTATTTAAATCCAGAAAAATTTGCTCAATCAAACATAACAAATGCAGATTTTTCAGCTAATTATTTTAGTAATACGCAAGGCTATAATTCTAATGCTGGCATTAAACATTCTACCAATAATTTCAAATTTTTATTTAGAGGAAGTACTGCCCAACATACTGATTATAAGACTCGTGATTACCATGTTATAAACACACGGTTTTTGGAAAAAGATTTTAAAGCTGGTTTAGGTTACCAAATCACTAATTTTAAAACAGAATTACGATACAATGTAAATCATTCAAATATAGGAATACCTGAAGAAATTGGTGAACAATCAACTATAGTAACACCTTTAGAACCTTTCCAGGAAATAACAAATCATGTTATGAGTTCTAAGTCTACCTTCTTTTTTAATGATTCCAAACTAAATTTAAATTTTGGTTTGACTTATAACGATAGAAAAGAATTTGAAGAACACCATCATGATGAGCATGAGGAAGATGATGATCATGATGATGAAGAAGAAGAACATGATGATGAAGAACATGACGAGCACGAAGAGGAAGATGAAGAGGTTGCCCTTCACATGAAGTTAAAAACGTTTAATTACGATATTAAATACCACCTTCCAGAATTAGGAAAGTTTGAAACTATTGTTGGTATTCAAGGTTTAACTCAAAGCAATACAAATTATGGTGAAGAATTGCTTATTCCTAATGCAAACGTTAATGATATTGGCTTTTTTGCAACTTCACATATTCATTTCAACAATGTTGATATTCAGCTTGGAGCTAGATATGATAATAGGAATATTAGCGTGGATTCAGGCTTAGACAAAAACTTCAACAGCTTTAATGGGGCTATTGGTATAAGAACAAATCTATCTGATAATTTTATTGCTAGAATAAATTTAGCAACTGGTTTTAGAGCACCTAATTTAGCTGAGTTAACTTCTGATGGTGTTCACCACGGAACAAATCGTTATGAAATTGGGAATGAAAACTTAAAAAGCGAACAAAACTTTCAAACCGATATAGCCTTAGAATACCAAACTGAGCATGTTGAGTTCTTTGCAAACGGATTTTACAACCTCATTAATGATTATATTTTCTTATCACCTAACGGAAATGAAATCGACCAGAGCCCAGTTTTTCTATATCTTCAAGATAATGCCAAATTGTATGGCGGTGAATTCGGATTTCATTTACATCCACATCCTTTAGATTGGTTGCATTTTGAATCAAGTTTTGAAACGGTGATAGGAAAACAGAATAATGATGAATTCTTACCTCTTATTCCTGCAAATAGTTGGACCAATATTTTACGAGGAGAATTTGAATTCGGTTCAATAAAAAAAGGATATGCCTTTATAAAGTATAAATCTACTTCTAGTCAAGATAAGGTAAGTACTTTTGAAACTACCACGGATGGTTATGGTTTATTAAGCGCAGGTTTTGGAGGTTCCTTTAACCTTTTTAACAACGAATTGAATGTTTCAATTTCTGGTACTAACCTTACCAACAATACTTATATTCATCATCTATCTCGTCTTAAAACTGATGGCATATTTAATATAGGCAGGAATATTAAAATTGGAATTACTTATAATTTATAACTATTAAAAAATCCCTTTCAAAATTGAAAGGGATTTTTTTATACCTCTATAATAGTTTCCTCTTTAGACTTAAATATAAATGTGTAAAACCACATTAATGTAAAAGTTGGTATTACATCTAATACTGGCAGTGCTTCCTCAACAAAAGATACAACAGCAGCTACTTTACCTTCTTTTCCTTTATAAAGTTTTGTCATAATATAAGCAGAAACAGGTGCCCAAATAAAATCAAAAGGCGGGAATACAAATGATACATATCCTAAAGCATCACAAAGAATACTTAATATTAATATTTTACGTTTACTCATAAGTTACTTTTATAATAAACTAATAACAAGAAATATACCAATATTATTGTACCTACTACTTGCCTATTAACTTTAAAAACTCATTACGGGTTTCAATTTTTTCAAACTGCCCTCTAAACCCTGAAGTTGTGGTTGTAGAATTTTGTTTTTGTACACCACGCATCATCATACACATATGAGCTGCTTCTATTACCACCGCAACACCTTGAGGTTTTAAAGTATCATTTATACAATCCAAAATCTGTTCAGTCAAACGCTCCTGTACTTGTAAACGTCTTGAAAACACATCCACAATTCTTGGCAACTTACTTAAACCAACTATTTGCCCATTAGGAATATAGGCAATATGAACTTTGCCAAAAAATGGCAATATATGGTGTTCACAAAGGGAATACAATTCAATATCTTTAACTATTACCATTTCATTATAAGACTCCTTAAACATAGCGCTTTTAAGAATTTCTACTGGGTCTTGGTTATAACCTTGTGTTAAAAACTGCATAGCTTTGGCAGCACGTTCAGGGGTTTTTAACAAACCATCACGAGTAGTATCTTCTCCTAAATCCTCAATAATATTTTTATAACGATCTTTAACATCATCAGTTACCTGCATGTTATATTCTTCAAACTTTTTATAAGGCATAATTATAGTAAATCTAGATTTGAAATTAACAAATTTTATGAGTCAAAGGTAAAGATATAGATAGTTTTTAACTTTTAATTGGCAGAGTATTAAAAAACAAGAAATTAATTTTGCTGCCAATAGCATTATTTCACCAACCATTATTTTGCAATGAAATTCTTTGTATTTATTCTCTCTTTTTGTTCTATGCTAAGTATGGGGCAGAATAAAAAAGTACTAAATATAACCAAAACAAATACTCCTCCTAAAATTGATGGTTTACTAGATGATAGTGTTTGGGAAAATGCAAATATAGCTAAGGATTTTGTTCAATTTAAACCAGAACCAGGAATACCAGAAAGTAAGGAAAATAGATCAGTTGTTAGAATGGCATACGATGACAATGCTGTGTATATTGGGGCTTACCTTTATGATGATCCAGACAAAATCTTAAAGCAATTAACTAACAGAGATAATTTTGGTCAATCAGATTTCTTCAGTGTTATTTTAAACCCCAACAATGATGGAATAAATGATGTGAAGTTTTATATTTTTAGTTCTGGAACACAGGCTGACGCCATACAAAATCCTACTGTTGACAAAGATTATAGCTGGAATGCTGTTTGGCAAAGCGCTGTAAAAATTAATGACGACGGTTGGGTAGCTGAAATAAAAATCCCGTACAGAGCTTTGCGTTTTTCTAATTCAGAGATTCAAGAGTGGGGTATACAATTTCAAAGACATATTGAACGGAATAAAACCCAATACACTTGGAATCTTATAGATGTAACCAAAGGGAATATTGGGCTATATAACGGCATACTTAAAGGAATAAATAACATAGCTCCACCTACAAGACTTATTTTTTATCCATACTCATCTGGATTAGTAAATACCTTAGATGGTAACACCTCATCAGATTTCAACCTTGGTTTAGACTTAAAGTATGGTATCACAGAAAATTTCACCTTAGATGCAACATTAATCCCAGATTTTAGTCAAGCCGGGTTTGACGACGTAGAACTTAATTTAGGTCCTTTTGAACAAACATTTTCTGAACAACGCCAGTTTTTTACTGAAGGTGTTGATTTGTTCTCTAAGGGAGATTTATTCTTTTCAAGAAGAATTGGAAATGTTCCAAATCACAATATTGAACTTAATGATAATGAAGAAATAGTAAATGAACCAAACAGCATAAAAGTACTTAATGCTGTAAAAGTTTCTGGCAGGACAAAAAATGGTTTGGGAGTTGGTTTTTTTAATGCATTTACTCAAAAAACTAATGTTACTGTTACAGATACTATTTCTGGACAAAGCAGAGAGGAAGTTCTTGAGCCCTTTTCAAATTACAATATTTTTGTTATTGATAAACAATTTAACCAAAACTCATCAATTAGTTTAATAAATACCAATGTTAGGAGGAATGGTAGTTTTAGAGATGCTAATGTTACAGGCTTATTGTTAGATATTACTAATAAAAGAAACACATATAACATTAATGGTCAATTGAAAATGAGCAGACTTAATCTTATTGATGAAGATCAGGTTGGATACAGCTCCTATTTTTCTTTAAAAAAGGTTCATGGTAACTATCAATATGGAATTTTCAATAGACATGAAGGTGCAAATTATGATATTAATGATTTGGGATTAATAAGAAGAAATAATTTATTTAGAAGTGGCATATTTTTGAACTATACTATTTTCAAACCTACCAAACACTTTAACAGGTTAAGAATAAATGCTGATTTGAACCATAGACGGTTGGCAAAACCTAATATTTATACGGGAACTGAGTTAGAATTGGGGTTATATGCGTTAACAACCAAATTATACACATTTAGAGCAGACATTGAGGCAGATATAGGAAAACGCTATGATTATTTTGAACCTAGAACAGAAGGAAGATACTTTTTATACAAAAACAAGTTAGAAGCGTCTACCAGTGTATCTTCTAATTATAATAAGCCCTTTGCTTTAGACCTTACACTGGGTATGACTAATTTTTTTGATGAAAACAGAGATACCAAACGTTATCAATTGGAGATATCTCCTCGATTTAGATTTAATAATCACTTTTTATTAATTTATTCTATAGCATATTTTGATAGAGTTAAAGATGTTGGTTTTGCTACAAAAATTGATGATGATATTATTTTTGGTGTGAGAGACCAAAAAGAAGTTACAAATACTATTCAGGCGGACTACAACTTTAATCCATTGCAATCACTTTCCTTAAAATTTAGAAACTATTGGTCTACGGTAACATATCAGGATAAACTTTTCACTTTAATGGAGAACGGATTACTTTCTGATGACAACACTTATTTCGCTTCTACTCTTGAAGATAACCCTAATATAAATTTTAATACTTGGAATTTAGACTTTAGTTATACTTGGCAATTTGCTCCGGGCAGTTTTCTAACGGCTTTATATAGAAACCGCCTATTTATTAGATATGATGACTCTACAGATAACTTCGCTGAGAGTATAAACACCTTACTTGACCAACCCATGCAGCATACGGTTTCTTTAAGAATTCAATATTTTATTGATTATAACAACTTAAAATCATTGCTAAAAAAGAAAAGAGTTTAATTTTTGCATCGCAAATCATATTGTTATAATTTGTGCCAATGATTCAAGCCAAAAATATTCATAAATATTATGATGATCTTCACGTATTAAAAGGGGTAGACATCAATATTAAAAAGGGTGAAGTTGTATCTATTGTTGGTGCTTCCGGAGCTGGCAAAACTACATTACTTCAAATTTTAGGAACATTAGATAATGCCACAAAAGAAGAACCTTTTGATTTAATTATAAATGACACAAACTTATCCTTACTTTCTGATAAGGAATTGGCTAAGTTTAGAAATGAGCATATAGGTTTTATCTTTCAATTTCATCAATTACTACCTGAGTTTACGGCAGTAGAGAATGTATGTCTACCTGCATTTATTAAAGGGGTTGGTAAATCGGATGCCGAAAAAAGAGCTAAAGAACTACTTGATTTTTTAGGATTATCTCATCGGTACAACCACAAACCAAGCGAACTTTCTGGCGGAGAACAACAACGTGTTGCTGTGGCTAGAGCCTTAATAAATAAGCCCAACTTAATTTTTGCCGATGAGCCTTCTGGTAATTTAGATAGCGAGTCTGCCGACAATCTTCATAATTTATTTTTTAAACTAAGGAACGAATTCGGTCAAACCTTTGTTATTGTAACACATAACGATGAATTAGCTAATATGGCTGATAGAAAATTAACTATGGTTGATGGTAATATAATTAACTAAGCTCTTTGATTATTTTTTAATAAAGAAAACACCCCAAAAACTGGTCCGATAGCAAGTAATACGAATAAGTATTCTATAGCTACTAAGTTTTGTAAGTAGTTTAAAAGTTGAATACTAATAATTGTAATTGCAAAACCAAAACAATTTACTATGGTTAATGCCGTACCTCTGTGTTCTGGCAATACATTTTTGGCTATAATTGTTGAAAATAAGGGTGAATCTGCTATGACAACAATACCCCAAAAAATAAGAAATACAATAAACAAAAATTCTGAATCAATTAAAAAAAATAGCGGTGATAGTAAACAACAAACACCCGATAACAATAAGGATGTGGCTGCAACTTTTTTAGGTGTGAATATTTGAGATAAATACCCTGAACACACGCATCCTAGACAACCAAAACCTATAACTATAAAACTTATCATGGCAATATTAAAGTTTTCAATATTATGATTTAAGACATATGCTTTTAATAGAACAGGTAAAAATGCCCAAAAAGCATACAGTTCCCACATGTGCCCAAAATAACCAAAAGCTCCTTTTCTAAAATTTTCACCCTTAAATACATCATAAAAAATAGATGGGTTGAATTGCTGTTGTTTTTTTTTATATGGACCATCCGGAATCAAAACTAACATTATTAATCCTCCAAAAGTGGCTAAAGATGAAGTCATATAAATCATGAATTTCCAAGAAGCTAAACTCTCATAACCTTTAACAAAATGGGGGAAAGCTGTTCCTAAAACTAAAGCTCCTATTAAAAACCCTAAGGATTTCCCTAAACCTTTTTTGAAATAATCTGACGCTATCTTCATCCCTACTGGATATATTCCTGCCAGAAAAAAACCTGTAAAAAACCTTAAAGTTATTAAACTAGCCAACGTATTGGATGGCAGGACAATTAAACTATTAAAGCCAGCAGCAACAATGGCACTAATGAAAAATACTTTTGAAGGAGAAAACAGATCTGTTATGGTTAAAAAGGCATATAAAAATGTACCCATAATAAACCCAAATTGTACTGAAGTAGTTAAATCGCCTAAAGCAGAAGAATTTAATCTAAAGGTGTCAATAAGTTCAGAATTTATAGAATTACCAACAAACCATAAAGAAGTACAACAAAATTGCGCTATAACTATAGTTGGTAAAATATGATTTTTTACGGTAGACAAATACTTTTTCTTTAATTCTGTTTATAAGTCATATTTAACTTAACTTAATTACATTTATTTTTGCTAACCTATGAAATTAAAAATAACTAAATCTGAATTAAAGGACTTTCTGAATGAAAAGGTTATAGAGTATAACAATCCTAAGTTTGTTGAATCTGACCCCATTCAGATTCCTAACCGTTATACATTAAAAGAAGATATTGAAATTTCTGCTTTTTTAACTGCCACCATCGCTTGGGGAAACCGTAAGATGATTATAAAGAATGCTAATAGGATGATGCAACTCCTAGATAATTCGCCCTATGATTTTATTATTAATCACAAGGTTTCTGATTTAGAAAAAATGAATGGATTCGTTCACCGAACATTTAATTCTGATGACCTCAAATATTTTATTACCGCATTACGAAAAATCTATTGCAGTCATGGTGGTTTAGAAAAGATTTTTGAAGATAACGTTACAAATATTAGTACACAACCAGCAATTCATGAATTTAAAAACACATTCTTTTCACTTAATCATCAGACAAGAACACAAAAGCATATTGGAGACCCGCACAAAGGTTCAGCATGTAAAAGAATTAATATGATGTTAAGATGGCTTGTACGCAATGATAATACTGGTGTAGACTTTGGAATTTGGAAAAATATCTCAACATCCATTTTATCTTGTCCTCTTGATGTTCATTCCGGCAACGTGGCCAGAAAATTGGGTTTATTGAAACGCAAACAAAACGATGCTAAAGCGCTTTTAGAATTAGATAATTCATTACGAAAACTAGATAAAAATGACCCTGTAAAGTATGACTTTGCTTTATTTGGACTAGGTGTTTTTGAGGGCTTTTAATTTAAAATTAGATTATCTTGAAAAAAGTTATTTAACCAATTCATTGAGATTTATTAATATATTTGATTCCAAAAGCCTATGAACAACATTATGAAAAAATTAGTACTATTTAGTATTGCCTTGCTTTTTACTTTGGGTAAAACATATTCTCAGAATGCTGGAGAAATTGCAACAGGTGTGGCAGGGGCTGCTGCAATAACATTTATAGCTATAAAAACTGACAAGAAAACAATTGCTAAAGAAATTGCTCAATTCAGGTCTAAAGAATACATTATAAATAATATTATTGGTAAAACTAATGGAAATGATATTCAATTTGAAACCGAAAGTTTGGCTGCTGATGATAGTGCGGGGTTAATTTCAATTGCTTTTAATTGTAATGAGATTGATGAAAGAGGTTTGTTACTTGCTTTTTTTGGTCCTAATATAGATAGCTATGGCAATTTAATGGATGCTTATGCTTTCCGATATATACCATTAAAGAAAGCACAAGAATTATTTCAGCGCATAGACATAGTACAGGACACGAATAAGAAATACATGTCCAGTGACAATGATGTTAACAATGTTTATATTGAATTTGAAGACATTAAATTTGTTATTTATAGAGATAACGGAGAGCAAATAAGAGTTTTCTGGAATGGTTTTCAAGTAATTTGGGAAAGAGTTGCTTTTGATAGAAGTAAACGTCGTTTAAGCAAGTGGTTTAAGTAATCAAAGGATATCCTTAATTACAACAAAAACCGGTTAACAAACTAAATAGTTTGTTAACCGGTTTTTATAAATTTAATATTAAGAAATAAACTATCCTTTCAACCAAGCTTCTTTTAATGCCTTTTGAGCATCAGTAGCATCTACTTTTTCAACTAAGGCATTACCTATAGTATAAGGCTGTGTAGTAATAGTTTTAATAACAATTTCCTCACCACCTCTATCTAATAATACTTCAATTTCTTTTCCTGGTTTCCACATAAATACTTCTTGTAGTACCTGGTTAGCATTTTGCAAGGTTAAGTTTGTACCATTTATTGATTTAATAACATCATTGGTTTGAACGCCTTGTTCTTTCCAAAAGCTATTTTTTAAAGCAGATTCAACAAAAAAGATAGTACCCGTTTGCCCATCTCCACTTACAATTGGAGCCCCGTCTAATAATATAAAATTAGCTTTAACCTTTCCTTCCCCAATTTCTAGACCAACCTTTTCAAAAAAGTCATTGTAATTAATTGGTAAATCACCAACTACATGGGTATTAAAAAATTCGCCTAAAACAGGATAAGTCATTGCCACAATTTCTTCTATTAACTTATCATCATCAAATGGTTTATTTTTACCATACTTATTAGATAACTCCTTCATTAAAGATAAAATACCCCTATTCCCATCACTTTCTTCACGCATTAAAATATCAATACACATACCTATTAAAGTTCCTTTTTGGTAAACGTTTAAATATTCATCTTTATAAGGTGCCTTCAATACATTTTCACTCATAATGGTAAAACTCATAGCATCATTCATTCGAGAAGCTTGTTGTATTTTACCCATAATTTTATTGTAAAACTCTTCTTCATCAACCAAACCTTGATCTACTTGAAATAAAGTAGCAAAATATTCAGTTACACCTTCATACATCCAAAGGTGTTTAGAAAATGTAGGGTTGTTGTAATCAAAGTAATGCACATCTTCAGAGTGTACACTTAAAGGGGTTACAATGTGAAAAAACTCATGGGATACCACATCGGTCATACTTTCAGCAAGTGCCTCAGCGGACATACTTTCTGGCATTACCACAACTGTAGACGTGTGATGTTCTAACGCTCCAAACCCTTTAGGAGAATCTTCTTCTCCAGCAGATAAATATACATAAATATCATATCGTGGTGTAGCATTAATATCACCCAAATATCTTTTTTGGGCTTCCATCATTGTATATATCGTTTCTTTTAAAGACTTAGCAGAATGCACTTTATTGGGTGAATAAACACTTAATACAATTTTAATATCACCTACTTCAAATTCTTCAACATCCAAATTACCATACATCATCGGATTATCGGTAATATCAAAATATCTAGGCGCCAAATAACTCGTGGTCATATTTTTTCCATCATCACTTGTTGTTGTATTCACTGTTTGCAATGCAGATGTTCTTACAAAATCTGCTGGAGCAGTAACATCCAATTTATATTGATTGTTTTTTAAAGAATCAAAATACCCAATAAAACCATGTAAGTTTAAGACAAAATTCTCTGCTTCAATATTTGTTCCAGCTGGAGAAAAAGGTTCTTCTTTTCCGATACCCCCTATCTCTTCTATATCATAGGTATCATTAACTAAATAGGTTACTTTATCAAGATCTTTGGCTTCAGCTATAGACCATGAATTATCATCCAATTTAGTAACAGTCATTTCTTCTCCTTTGTAATTTATAGCCTTAAAATTATCTACATACTTTCCAAAATTACTAACAGAATAGGTACCTTGAATAACCTTAGGTAATCTATAAGTAACTGTTTCAGTGGTAAACCTACCGGGATTTATTGTCACCGGAGCTTTATCTTCATGAATATTAGATAAGTTAATTGAAGTTTCAATTGGCAAATCTATTGCTAAATCATTGGAAGAAGTTTTGGTAGAGCTACAACTTGCCATTAAAATACTTGCAAAAACTGTAGCAAATGTTCTGTTATTCATCAAATTGGTTTTTATAGTTTTTTAAATGACGTGCAAAATACCATTATGTTACATGTTGTGCTCTTAAGGTTTTGTTAAAAGATAGTATATTCGCCCTATGCAAAACCCCTTAATAAGCATATTAACACCTTTTAAAAATACCGAAATTTATTTAGGTGATTGCTTAAATTCTATCTTAAACCAAACATATACTAACTGGGAATTACTCATTATTGATGACCATTCTACAGATAATAGTTTTGAATTAGTTAGCAGTTATACTAAAAAGGATAACCGTATTAAACTTTTAAAAAACAGCGGAAAAGGCATTATATCTGCACTACAATTAGCCTTTAATAGCAGTTCTGGTTACTTTATAACTAGAATGGATAGTGATGATATTATGTTACCCAATAAACTAGAAGTCTTAGCCAATAATTTAATTCAAAATGGTAAACAACATGTAGCTATTGGGTTAGTTGAATATTTTAGTGCTAACGGTGTTGGTGAAGGTTATAAAAGTTATGAAACTTGGTTAAACACCCTCACCAAATCTGGAAAAAATTATAATGAAATTTATAAAGAATGTGTTATTCCATCGCCCTGTTGGATGTTGCACAGAGATGATTTAATAGCTTGTGATGCTTTTAACCCAAATAAATACCCGGAAGATTATGATTTAGCCTTTAGGTTTTACAAGTATAATTTCAAATGTATTCCTTGTGATACCATCATTCATAAATGGAGAGATTATAGTACGCGAACCTCAAGAACCCACATCCATTACGCTCAAAATCATTTCACAACCTTAAAAGTGCATCATTACTTAGATATAGATTATGATAAAACCAAAACGCAAGTAGTATGGGGTGCTGGAACTAAAGGAAAACTAATGGCCAAACTTTTTTTAGAACGTGGTATTCATTTTGAATGGATTTGTGACAACCCTAACAAAATTGGACGAGACATATACGGAAAATCGCTTTTAAATTTTAAAGCTCTTACCAGTATAAAAAATGCGCAAAGTCTTATAACAGTAGCCAATAAAGAGGCTCAAAAAGAAATAAGAGCATATTTAAATAAACTGAACTTAAAACCTATTAAAGATTATATCTTTTTTTGTTGAAAAATTTATGTAGTTTTGAAAAATATAAAAAGGAATGCAGTTTAAACACCCAGAACTTCTTTACGCTTTATTTTTATTGCTTATTCCTATTATTGTTCATCTTTTTCAATTAAGACGGTTTAAAAAAGAAGCTTTTACTAATGTTGCTTTTTTAAAAGAAATTAAGCAAAATTCCAGAAAAAGTTCTCAAATAAAAAAGTGGCTCATTCTATTTACAAGACTCTTACTTTTAGCAGCTTTAGTACTTGCATTTGCGCAGCCATTTCATTCTAAGCAAAGTAACTTTAAAACTGAAAAAGAAACGGTTATTTACATTGACAATTCTTTTAGTATGCAAGCTAAGGGCAGCCAAGGAGAACTCTTAAAACGTGCTTTACAAGATATAGTTGGCAACATTAATGAAACAGAAACTGTATCCATAATTGCTAATAATAAAGTATTTAAAAACACCACTATTAAGGCCGTAAAAAATGATTTATTAAAATTAGATTATGTTCCTAATCAATTAAATTTAGAATCGGTTTTTTTAAAGTGTAAAACACTTTTTAGCAAGGACAAGAATACATTAAAAAACATAGTATTCATTTCTGATTTTCAGCAAAATAAATTTGACTTTACCCCTAAGCCAGACTCACTTACAAAGCTGCACTTTGTTAAACTAAGCCCTATTAACACAAATAATATTTCTGTAGATAGTACTTATATTTCACAAACCACAGCTGCATCACTTGAATTATCGGTTGTTTTAAAAAACAGCGGAACCGCAATAGAAAACCTACCCATTTCATTATTTGATGGAGAAAACCTTATTGCTAAAACATCTATTACACTTAATAAGCAAGAGGAAACTACTTTTACAATTCCTGCAAATAAACCTATAGATGGAACTATTACTATAAGCGATGCCAATTTAAAATTTGATAATAGTTTATATTTCAACCTAAACCAATCTTCAAAAATCAACGTTTTAGCGGTTAATGAAAAAGACGGCTCGTTTTTAAAGCGCATTTTTACAAATAATGAATTTAACTATACTTCAACTTCGGTAAATGAGCTAAACTATAATTTAATAGATAAAAACCATCTTATTGTTTTAAATGAGTTAAATCAAATTCCCAACTCACTTATCTCCGCAATAAATCATTTTACAAATCAGGGCGGGCACCTTATTATAATTCCTTCAGAAGATATACATATTCCATCATATAATACCTTATTGGTTAACTATAACTCTAGTTTTAAAAACCTTATAAATACTGAAAAAAGAATAACCGCAATAAACTATTCTCACCCCTTATACAAAAAAGGAGTTTTTGAAAAACAAGTATCTAATTTTCAATACCCTAAGGTGAATAATTTTTATGATATAAACTCAAATAATCTTGCTTCTATTCTTAGTTTTGAAGATAACAAACCCTTTTTGTTCCAAAACAAAAATGCATATATATTTTCATCAGCATTGAACAAAACCAATTCAAATTTTAAAAATTGGTCATTAATTGTACCTACGTTTTATAACATTGCAAAACAAAGTTTAAAGACCCCAAAACTCTATTACACTATTGGTAACGAGAATTCTTTTGAAGTAGAAACACAGCTACAGCAAGATGATATATTATCTCTAGAACATAATGGTATTAGCATTATTCCTAGACAGAAGTATTTTAATGACAAAGTAAGTATTAATACTTCTGAGACCCCTGATATGGCTAATATTTATAGTATAAAAAACAGGAATGAAACTCTAAAAAAGGTAAGTTATAATTATGGAAGAAGTGAAAGCCAATTAGTTTACCAAAATATTTCAAATCTTAAAAACATAACGCTTAGCAATTCTATTGCTGAAGTTTTTAATACTTTAAAAAGTGATACAAAAATTAATGCCCTCTGGAAATGGTTTGTTATTTTTGCACTGGTAATGTTAATTGTTGAAATGCTCATCTTAAAATATTTTAAATGAACGTACTTATAAAATCTGCTATCATAATAGATACCAAAAGTGAGTTTCATAATTTAACTCAAGATGTATTAATTGAAAACGGCAAGATTACAGATATTGCAAAAACCATAAAAAACACTAACAATTACCAAGAAGTAAATTTAGAAAATCTTCATATTTCACAAGGATGGTTTGATAGTAGTGTTTCTTTTGGTGAACCAGGTTTTGAAGAAAGGGAAACTATAAAAAACGGACTTAGAGCAGCTGCTAACTCTGGTTTTACAACCATTGCTTTAAACCCTAACACTAACCCAATTTTAGACTCAACTTCAGATATTACATTTATTAAAGCCAAAGCAAGTAATAGCTCAGTAAATGTCTTACCTATTGGAGCTTTAACAATAGGCAGTAAGGGTATAGACTTAGCTGAGATTTATGATATGAGCACTTCTGGAGCGGTGGCTTTTTATGATTATAAAAAGCCAATCTCTAATCCAAATCTCATGAAAATTGCATTACAATACGCTAGTAACTTTGATGGATTAGTACTTTCCTTCCCACAAGAAAATAAGATTTCGGGTCAAGGAGTTATGAATGAAAATATTACTAGTACTACCTTAGGTTTAAAAGGTAATCCGTCATTAGCTGAAGAGCTACAAGTCGCAAGAGATTTGTTTTTACTAGAATATACTGGTGGTAAACTACATATTCCAACAATATCTACAGCAAAAACGGTTGAATTAATTAGAGAAGCTAAAAAGAAGAAGTTGAATATAACTTGTAGCGTAGCCATTCACAATTTATTTTTTGCAGATGAAGCACTAAATAGTTTTGACACTAACTTTAAAGTATTACCCCCACTTAGAACACAAAAAGATATTGATGCGCTTATTGAAGGCGTTAAAGATGGAACTATTGATATGGTTACCAGTGATCACACACCAATTGATGTAGAAGAAAAGAAGGTAGAATTTGATCATGCTAATTACGGTACCATTGGTTTAGAAAGTGCATTTGGAGCGTTACAAACCATTTTTACTACCAAAAAAAGCATTGATATTCTTACTAAGGGTAAACAACGTTTTGGTATAGAATCTAATCCAATTAATATTGGAAACAAAGCTAACATAACACTTTTTAATCCAGATAGTAAATACACGTTTGGTAAAAACAATATTACTTCTAAATCTAAAAATGCCATTTTTGAGGGTGCAGATTTAAAAGGAAATGTTTACGGTATTATCGCCAACAATAAAATTTCATTAAACAAATAAAAATGAATCAACAAGATATTAAAGCAGGTAAAACTTTAGGAATAGTTGCTTATTTAACCTTTATTGGGTTAATAATTTCTATAATTATGAATATTGAAAAGAAAAACCCTTATATATCTTTTCATATTAGGCAAATGCTTGGGCTAATACTGTTTTTATTATTTTCAAATCTTACAGAGAAATATGTTAATAGCTGGTTAGGTAGTAGCTTATGGCTTGTAACCTTTGTTTTATGGGTTTTAGGCATTATTAGTGCTTTTAGACAAGATGCTAAACCAATACCATTTGTTGGTGATTTATTTCAGAAATGGTTTGCAAATATTGGTCGTTAAGCTATGAGTACACCACTTTCTTTGTATCATATTACTAGAACCTCTAGTTTATCTGAAAATGCACCTTTATTAATAATGATGCACGGATATGGCAGCGATGAAAACGATTTATTTTCATTTGCAAATGAATTACCAGAAGAACTTTTTATCATTTCTGTTAGAGCGCCCTACCCTATGGCACCGTATGGTAATGCATGGTATACCATTAATTTTGATGCCGAAAGAGGTAAATGGAATGATAAAGAACAAGCTGTGGCATCAAGAGATTTAATTGCCAAATTTATTAATGAAGCTGTAGAAAACTACCCAGTAAACAAAAATAATGTTACACTTTTAGGTTTTAGCCAAGGTAGTATTTTAAGTTATGGTGTTGCCTTAAATTATCCTGAAAAAATTAAAAATATTGTAGCCTTAAGTGGATATGTTTATCATGATATTTTACCAGAAGATTTAAAAACTAAAGATTACTCTAATTTAGATTTTTATTGCTCTCATGGTAGTGTAGATCAAGTGATTCCTGTGGATTGGGCTAGACAAACCCCAACTTTTTTAGAAAGCTTGAATATTAAACACAACTATTCTGAGTTTCCTGTAGGACATGGTGTAGCTCCACAAAACTTTTATGAGCTTAAAAGTTGGTTGGCAGCTCGAATTTAGTTTGTAAAAAAACCCAGCTGTTATTTGAAAACAAATGACAGCTGGGTTTACTATATAAAATTGAATTCTATTATTCGTTTATAACTAACCTAAAGCCTTCTCCATGTATATTAAGTATTTCTACCTTTTCATCTAACTTAAGGTATTTACGTAATTTGGCAATATAAACGTCCATACTTCTGGAAGTAAAGTAATTGTCGTCTCTCCAAATTTTTGTTAGTGCCAACTCTCGTGGCATTAAATCATTTTCATGTAGTGCTAACAAACGTAATAATTCATTTTCCTTAGGCGATAGCTTAACCGGGTCTGCTCCGTCAAAACTTAAGAAACGTAATTTAGAGTTTAAGTCAAATTTACCAATTTGAAACTTAAATTGCTTACTATCAGAAATGGTTTCTGTTGCCTTTCGTTGTATGATAGCCTTAATTTTCATTAACAATACTTCACTATCAAAAGGCTTATTCAAGTAATCATCTGCTCCAACCTTATAACCTTTTAAAACGTCTTCTTTCATAGTTTTAGCGGTTAAAAATATAATTGGCACATCTGTGTTTTTTTCACGTATTTCTTTAGCCAAAGTAAAGCCATCTTTATATGGCATCATCACATCTAGAATACATAAATCAAAATCATCCTTTTTAAATTTCTCAAAGCCTTCCATACCGTTTTTTGCGTGAGTTACCTCATAATCATTCATCATTAGGTAGTCCTTAAGAACAGTTCCAAAATTAGGATCGTCTTCAACCAATAAAATTCTTTTTTTAATTTCTTCCATGTTTTATGATATTAGAGGAAGCTTTATAATAAAAGTGCTCCCTTTTCCTTTTTCGCTTTCTACTGATACATAGCCTTGATGATCATCAACAATACGTTTAACATACGCCAAACCTAATCCGTGACCTTTTACATTATGTATATTACCAGTGTGCTCTCTATAAAATTTTTCAAATACCCTTTTGGCGGCTGTTTTACTCATTCCGCTTCCGTGGTCTTTAACCTTTAATATAATATTATTTCCCACATTTTCAGTACTTACTTCAATTTCTGGGGTATTAGGAGAATACTTTATAGCATTATCCAGAATATTTACAATAACATTAGTAAAGTGGGTTTCATTTGCTAATACAGACGATTTACTAGCCTCAAAAAAGGTTTTAATATAACCTTTTCTATCTTCAACAATTAGCTCTACATGCGTAATTGCATCGGCGATTAAATCATGTAACTTAACGCGGTCTTTACTAATATTTAGCTCGTTCTTTTCTAGTTTAGATATTCTTAAAACATTTTCTACCTGTGCATGCATACGCTTGTTTTCTTCCTTAATCATAGTAAGGTAGCGTTTTACCTTAGTCTCATCAGAAATAATTGCAGGATTTCTTATAGCATCTAAAGCTAAATTAATAGTTGCAATGGGTGTTTTAAACTCATGCGTCATATTATTTATGAAATCGGTTTTAATTTCTGATATTTTCCGCTGTTTTATTAACTGATACAAAGCACTGGTATACGCAACTACAATAACCGAAGTAAAAATAATTGACAACAATATCATACCCAATATTGAGGATAAAATAAATGTTTTGTCATTAGGAAAATTAACTAATAACTTATAAACACTTTGATTATTTCCATCATAAAAAATAGGAACTTTAAATGTAGCTCCTTTTTCATATTCAAAATTATCACTTTGTACTTTTGTTGCTAAATCATTACCAAAAATGGCAAATTCAAAACCTACATCAACCTCATCTTCCTTTAATTTTTGAGACAATAATTTATCTATTTCTTTTCTCGTAATTCTTTTATGAATAGGAATTGTTTTTGCCCAATCCTTAAAGTTCTTCTCAAAGTAATTCTTTTCAGCTTCTTTAATTCTACCACTATTCATGATATTAAGAATAGCGTTATCACCTAAATCCTTATCATTTATTAGGTCATCTCCCTTATAAACTTCTAGATTTGAGGTTCCGGTAATTCGCTGAATTGCTATACTATCTAAACCAATGTCAAAGAGCGATGAAGATAATTTATAGTTCTCTTCTAAAACTCCGCTTGTATAAATAAGTGTTTCTTTTGTATTATTATTTTGCTGGTATATAAATAACTGCGAAACGGCATTTGAATCAACCTCTTTTTCTTTAGTAATTAACTTTTGATAGGTTTCAAATTTTTTATCAAGCTCATTTTTTTCTATGGTGTTTGAAACATGATAAAGAGCCTTATTTACCTTAAACTTAAAACGATCCTTTTCATTTTTCACAGAATCATTAATAAAATAAGCCTGAACGAATATAATCCCAATTAAAGATAGACTCATTAAAAGTACCAGAAGGATAAATATTCTTTTGCTCATTAATCAAAATTAACATTTTAACATTTAGGTTTCTTATGTTTTAACCTTACATTAACAAAAATGTTAAATTCTTAATTCATACACTTTTTTCAAGTAATTGTTTATGAATTTTCTTAACCTGATTTAGGGTGTCTTGTAACTCAATATTTTCAATTACAAAATCAGATAGCTTTATTTTTTCTGAGTCCTGCCATTGGTTTTTCATAACAGCTTCAATCTTAGTTTTTGTAGTTTCATCTCGCTGTAATAATCTTTCGATTTTTATTTTTTTTGGAGCCACTACCGTTATAGTATAATCACATTTTTTATGACCTCCGTTTTCAAACAAAATAGCAACTTCTTTTATTACATAAGGGGCATCTTGCTTTAGCACCCACTTTTCAAAATGTCTAGATACTCTAGGGTGCACAATAGTATTCATTTTTTGCAAACTCTGTTTATCACTAAAGATTATATTGGCAATTAAAGGTTTATTAAGCTTACCATCTAAATAGGCATCTACACCAAATAATTGAACTAACTTACGTTTAATAACCTTTGATTTATTCATAAGCTTTTTAGCCTCCACATCTGCTATATATACTGGAATACCTAAATCATTAAACTGTTTAGCTACAGTAGTTTTACCACTACCAATACCACCTGTGAGCCCTACAATAATCATTTGGTAATTATAAATTCTATTTGTTGCTGTCTAATTTTTGCATTTTTCACAATTTCTGGAATAGTTTCTAATTTTGGAACTAGAAAAGATTGATTTCCCTTTATGTCTTCGTAATCACAAATCACCTTAAAATTATTACTTCTCACTTCATTAAAGTTACTTAAACTTACGTAATATGAAACATTTACCTCTTTAGGGAAATAATTTATATTAACATTATCTGGAATATTTATTACTCGTACAGGTATTTTTAAAGTTCCTTCAGTAAATTTTTCAACTTTAGATGTTAAACCTATTACGGTATTTGAAAACTTTAAGTCTGCTTTATTTTCTGGTAATTTTAAATTAACAGTCTCTTTTAAATCTGTTCTAACATCATGAATTTCAAAATCATCTGTTTCTAAAAATTTAATATCTGAAACCAATACATGAGGACCAATAACCACCACTGAATCTGGTTCTAACACAACTGGGTTATTAGAATTATAACCCGCGCTAAAACTAATGTTGGCATTTAATTTTACAGGTACCTTTTTTAGCATGTTTACATCATACCTAAAAACAAGTGTATCTGGAGAAATATTTAAAAGTTCAATTTGTTTATCAAATTGGGTGTTATTTAAATACGCCTTAGACTTACTCCATAAATAGAAAGATTCCCTTTTAGTTACATCTTTTGAAAAATCTATAACCACTTTTGGTTTTTCTAAATAGTAGTTAAGCCATTTAAAACCATGTGTTTTTAATGTAATATTTAACCTTATAGAATCACTAAGAATGACATCTTCTTCAGGTATATTCACTTTTTCTATTTCAAAAGTAACCGTATTGGTGTAATCTTTCGAGAGTTTTGAAAAAATTAAAATTATAAATGAAAACAATAAAAATATCAGAAAAACATTTATTCTCTTACTTTTAATAGAGGTTGATATTTTCGATTTTATTCTTTTCATTATTTCTGTTTAAAAAAAAGTTTCGGAAAATGTGTTTCTGGGTCTTTATTTAAAACACCCACAACCCAAGTTGATTGTAAAAACCCGAGCCCATACCCTATAAACTGAACACCTATTGCCAACAATGACATAAAGGCTACCTTTAAATTTCCTGTTGTGAATAATGCTACCAAAAAGGCTATCAAAAAATAGATTGCATATAGTAACAAGAACCCACTTACACCAAAGATTGCCAACAAAATTGATATATCAAAGCCAATAATGAACAAAGTAGGAAACCAATAGGTTATTTTTTTTGTTGAAGGGTGCCATTTATTTAAAATGGGTCTCACCAAGCCAAATTTGTTTACTTGTGTATAAAATTTGCTCCAAGACACTCGCCTTTTATGATATACTAGGGCTTCTGGTATTAATTTTGTTTTAAACCCTAAATTCCATAGTCTGATAGACAAATCTGGGTCTTCACCTGGATGAATACGCCCAAAACCTTTTGAAGCCTCAAACGCATCTTTAGATAAGCCCATATTAAAGCTTCTGGCTTGAAACTTATCTACACTTTTTTTATTACCTCTAATTCCACCGGTAGTAATAAAAGAAGTCATTGAGAAATTGATTGCTTTTTGAAGATTGCTAAATGATTCATGAGCAGCATCAGGTCCGCCAAAACAATCTACATAATTTTCATTAAGACCTTTTTCTACTTCGTATAAATAGTTTTTGGGTAAAATACAATCAGAATCTAAAATTATAAAGTAATTACCTTTTGCTTTTTGCATACCATAATTTCTGGAATCTCCCGGACCTGAATTTTCCTTGAAATAATATGAAATGTTAAGGCTATCACTAAAAGTATCAACAATATCTTTTGAAGTAACGGAAGAACCGTCTTCTACAATTACAATTTCAAACGGAGTATTGGAATCTAAATCTTTAAAGCTTTGTAAAAGCTCTAAGGTTTCATCTGGCCTATTATAAACTGGTATTATAAAAGAGAATTGTAAAGGCATTAATAATATAAAGTTCTTTTGTTTGCGTTAGGGATTGAAGCGACATCCTTTTGTTTTGGATTCCTGCCTACACAGGAATGACAAAATAAAAGATATAGCGTAAAGCCCGACCCTTGTGGTAACGCCCTAAATATTTTACATACACAAATGTAACAAAAAAGCCACCGTTAAAAACGATGGCTTAAAATCTATATTAGAAATATTTTATTCTTCTCCTGTAAAAGTACTCATAACAGCGTCGCTTACTCCCATGTTACTGAATCCTCCATCATTATAAAGGTTTTGTAATGTTACGCGCTTAGTTAAATCACTAAACAATGTAACTGTATAATTAGCACAATCTAAAGCTGTAGCGTTACCAAGTGGCGACATTTTTTCTGCATAAGAAATAAATCCATCAAACCCCTTTACACCACTACCAGCAGTGGTAGGCGTTGGTGATTGTGAAATGGTATTTACACGAACTTTTTTATCTCTACCAAAGAAATACCCAAAACTGCGTGCTATACTTTCCAAATAGGCTTTATTATCAGCCATATCATTATAATCTGGAAAAACACGTTGAGCCGCCATATAAGTTAAAGCCACAATACTACCCCATTCGTTCATAGCATCCTTTTTATAAAGTGTTTGCATTACTTTATGAAAAGACATAGCAGATACATCTGTTCCTTTTTGCGTCCAAGAGTAGTTCTGATCTGTATAATGTTTACCCTTTCTAACATTAATAGACATCCCTATAGAGTGTAAAACAAAATCTATTTTCCCTTCTAAAATCTCCATTGATTTTTCAATTAAATTTTGCAAATCTTCTTCTGAAGTTGCATCGGCAGGAATAATTTGAGAACCTGTTTTTTCTGCAAGCTCATTTATTTGTCCCATTCTCATGGCAACAGGAGCGTTAGTTAATACAAACTGACCTCCTTCTTCGTGTACCCGCTCTGCAGTTTTCCAAGCTATAGAATTAGAATCTAAAGCTCCGAAAATAATTCCTCTCTTTCCTTTTAATAAATTATGTGACATATCTTTGGTTAGTTTATTATATATTAATTCGTTAATCTTTTATCATTTAAAAGCGTTCAAAAATACTAAACTTTTATCTTTTGGCTTTTAAATCAATTAAGTAATTCTTTTGCATGTGCTATTGCAGATGATGACATTTCTATACCTCCTAACATTTGCGATATTTCAACCACACGCTCGTCATAATTTAGTTTTATCAAATTGGTTTGCGTAACATTATCTACATCTTCTTTATATACTTTAAAATGAGAATGACCCTTTGCTGCTATTTGTGGTAAATGTGTAATACTAAATACTTGCATACTCTTACTCATTTGTAACATAATATCACCCATCTTATTCGATATTTCTCCAGATACCCCTGTGTCTATTTCATCAAACATTATGGTTGGCAACTGAATGTATTTGGCTAAAATTGATTTTATGGCTAACATGATTCTAGATAATTCTCCTCCTGAAGCCGCTTTCTTCAATTCATTAAAATTACCACCTTTATTTGCTGAAAACAAGAATTGTAACTCATCTTTTCCATTAAACATGAAACTTTCTAGTAACGTTACTCCAATATTAAATTGAGCATTTGCCATACCTAATTCTGACAATACGGCCTCTAATTGCTGCTTTAAACTTGGAATAGCTTCTATTCTACTATTATGAATGGATAGTGCTATTGTGTTTAATTTTTCCGTTTGAATAATAATGTCTTGCTGTTTTTTAGCAATATCATCATCTAAATTCTCAGTCACTGCTACCTTTTCTTCAAGCTGATTTTTTATTTCAATTAATTCAGAAATGTTACTAGCCACATGTTTTTGCAATAGATCATTTAATGTTTTTAATTTAGAATCAACAACTTCTAACCTATTTGGGTCTGCATCTAAATTTTCTTGAAATGAACTAACCTCTAAAAAAACATCATCCATTTCAATTAAACTACTATTTACTCTATTAAAAATATCTTCATATTTAAAAGACATGTTAGATAATTTTTGAAATGTATTCTTCAGTGATGTTAGGGTTGCTAACGCACCTATTTGTTCATCACTTAATAAATGGTAGGCTTCAGATAATCTTTCTTTTATACTCTCTATATTATTAAGTGTATCATATTCTTCTTCTAAAGATTCTAGCTCACCATCAACTAAATTTGCTTCTACTAACTCTTTTAATAAAAAGGTATTATAATCATGTTCCTTAATAGCTTCTGATTGAAATACTAGTAACTCATTTAACTCTTTTTGAAGGCTTTTATAAACCTTCAATTCTATTTGATATTTATTTAGTGAATCTTCATTATTAGCTAAGGCATCAATTATTTGAAATTGAAATGAATCATTGGTTAATTGAAGTGTTTGATGTTGAGAATGAATATCTATTAAGCGCTCTCCTAAAAGTTGTAAACTGCTAAGATTAACAGGAGAATCATTAACAAATGCTCTTGATTTACCAGAGGGCAGTATTTCACGTCTTATAATAGTGTGTGATTCATAATCAAAATCCTCTGATTTAAAAAGAGATTGCAATTTATAGTCTTCAATGTTAAATACAGCTTCTATTATACATTTTTGAGAGGCATCTTTTAAACTACTTAAATCTGCACGTTTACCAAGTATTAAAGATAGCCCTCCTAATAAAATTGACTTTCCTGCTCCAGTTTCTCCGGTTATTATAGAAAAACCGTTATTGAAGTCTACCTGAAGATTATCAATTAAAGCGTAGTTTTTTATTGAAAGTGATGTTAACAAAACTGATTCTTATTATTTAGATATACATTGAAAGAGCTTTTAAAACTTTATACTTTGCCATTTGCTACTATGCATAGGCGCTACTTTTTGAAGTATTTCTTTAAGACTTGCAATATTTACGTTTGGACCTCCGCTAAAAATTTGGGCAATTTCATCAGCTTTAGCATCAAAAAAAGTACGTTGTAAAAAGGAGTTGGGTCTCCTTCTATTCATTATCTGAAACATTTTTAAGGCATTAGAAATATTCTCTTTAGCTTCTTTAGCATTCTCTGACATTACATCTAATCCCTGTCTATGATAATTATTAATAACTTGTCTGTATTCCTTAAAAGTAGGAGACATAATGTTATCCATTAATGTAAACCTGCTTTGTAAGCCATCTTCTAGCTTCCATCCTAAAAAATTCCCTTGTTGAGAATAATTCATAATAGTTTGCGCTTGTTTTAAATAAGCATCACCACCATTAGCTGAAAAAGAATCAGCATCTAAGGCTAAAATCATATATACATGAAATGCTAATACCGAAACTAAATTAGATTGAAATTGTGTTGGGTTAAATATTAAATTCTGATATTCTAAATATCTAAAATTAAAGTTTTTATCATTAAAATTATAAATAGGTGTACTATATGATGATCCGTAAACAGGTCTAGATGATTGTACCTGTAGTGTAGCTTGAAAAGATTCACCACTATAATTAGAAATTGTTAATACCATACTACAATCTATCCGCTCTTGTGGTAAAAACGTCTTATTAGTCCATTTTGTATTATTTACAAATTCCGTTAATTGCTTTTCTAAAGTCTTAAAAATTGGAAAATTTTCGTTTCCTGTTAATTGTGCATTAACTACAACATTACAATTTAACTCTTGTGAAAAACCTGAAATAGCAATAAAAAAAACTAAAGCAATGAATATGTTACGCATGTATTTCTTCTGTTATTTTGTTTAATAAGTCTTGAGCTACTTCTGCCTTAGACTTTAACTCAAATTCAGTTATATTCTCTTTATTATCAATAAAAGTAACTTTATTAGTATCTCCCTTAAAACCAGCTCCTTTATCGTTCAACGAATTTAAAACAATTAAATTTAAATTCTTTCTATTTAATTTGGCTTTTGCATTTTCCAATTCATTACTGGTTTCCAGAGCAAATCCTACTAGATATTGCTTTTTCTTAATTGCTCCTAACGACGCCAAAATATCTTTAGTTTTTTCTAGCTCTAAAATTAACGTATGTTCCTTCTTTTTTATTTTCTGAGGTGCTACTTCTTTTGTCTTATAATCAGCTACTGCTGCGGAAAGTATGGCCACATCGGTTCCATTAAAATATTTATGTACTTCAACATACATATCCTCTGCTGTGGTAACTGATACTACTTCTATTAAACTATTGGACACTTTTTGATGGGTTGGCCCAGTTACCAAAATAACCTGGGCTCCTAAATTTGCAGCTGCTTTTGCTATTTCAAATCCCATTTTACCACTAGAATGATTTCCAATAAACCTAACAGGGTCTATAGCTTCATAAGTTGGACCAGCAGTTATTAAAACCTTCTTGTTTTTTAGAGGTAATTTATTTAAAATATCATCTTCAATAAACTTAACTATATCTTCAGGCTCAGCCATTCTGCCTTCTCCAACTAATCCGCTGGCTAATTCACCGCTTGTTGCAGGAATCATAATATTTCCAAAAGCCTTTAACTTCTCAAACGATTTACTAGTAGATTGGTGTTTGTACATATCTAAATCCATGGCTGGAGCAAAATACACTGGACATTTGGCTGATAAATACGTAGCTAACAGTAAATTATCACAAACCCCATTTGCCATTTTAGACAGAGAATTGGCAGTTGCTGGAGCAACAATAAACAAATCTGCCCACAAACCTAAATCTACATGATTGTTCCAAACAGCATTATCATCTTCTTCATTTGTAAAAGATGAATAAACTGGATTTTTTGATAAAGTTGACAAGGTTAATGGGGTAATGAACTCTTTTGAAGCTGGTGTCATTACAACTTTTACGTTTGCTCCTGCTTTTACAAATAACCTTACTAATGAAGCCGTTTTATACGCAGCTATACCTGCACAAATACCTAATAGTATATTTTTACCGCTGAATATACTCATAAAAAAATAGCTTTTCAGAATTTTAGTTAAGTTTACCTTTTCTCATATTCAAAAAAATGCAACTTTTTGTAACTCTAACTTTTGTTATGTTCAAAAATTTGCGCTCTGAAAAAGAAAATTAAATGTACTAAATTCTCCTGAAAAGCTACTTAATAAAGTATTTACTTTTTGAAATTTAATTTTGAGAATCTTCCTCAGTATTTCTAAAGTAAATTTTATCTGTCAACCACTCTTGAACAGCTAAGGCATGTGGTTTTGGAAGTTTTTCATAAAACTTAGAAACCTCAATTTGTTCTTTATTTTCAAAGATTTCTTCTAAACTATCATTATAAGTAGCAAATTCTTCTAACTTATCAATAAGTTCTTTTTTAATCTCTGTGTTAATCTGTTCTGCTCTTCTAGCTATAATTGAAATTGATTCATAGATGTTCTCTGTTGGTTCATCTATTTGATTTCTATCATATGTTACCGTATTAACAGGAGCATTGATTTTTTTTAAATCCATTGTGATTATATTTAACTTTTTATGCTATAATTCTTTAATTCTTCATCCACCGCTTTACCCATCAAGTTAACTTGTTCTATATATTTAGACTCCGGGTAAATTTTTATAAATGAACTACTATATTCTTTGGCGTTATCTAAACGTTCCTTTCTTAAGTGAACAAAACCTTCTACTCTAGTATTTTTATATTCTATACTGTTCATGGCTTGCTTATACACAGCGTCTAACCTGTAAAACAACGCATCTTCTCTTAAACTAGAACCAGGGAAATCATAAAGAAAATTATCAAAAGATCTTATGGCTGCGGTGTAATCAAGAGTAAAACCAGGCGCTATGTCACTGTATTGTTTTGCTATACTAAAAGCCTTTTTCTCTAATTTATAGTCAAGTTCCTTAACCATTTTATTTGCCTCTGCTAAATACTCAGAATCAGGAAAAAGGTTTATAAATTCTTGTAATTTTTCAATAGCTTCTTTAGTTTCTGTTTGATCCTTAGAGAAAACTGGTGACAACATGTAATAACTTTTGGCTGCCAAAAAAGCTGCCTCTTCTAATTTTTCACTATCAGGATAGGCAGTAGTAAATTGTTCAAACCTGTAAGAAGAAATATAATAATCCTTCATTTTATAGTAGGTATCTGCATACAAAAACATAAGTTTTTGAGCTTGCGGTTTCCCCCTATACTCTGGTACTATTTGAGAGAACAACCTATTTGCTTTAGCATATTTACCAGCAGTGTAAAGAGAATCCGCCATAGTATACTTATTCCCAGTTGCTCCTTCTCCTGAAGCTTTTAACACCTTTTGATACTCATTACAAGAGCATAAAATTACTAGCGATATAATTAAATAAAAATACTTACTCATAGGTTTTTAAACAGAATGCAAAATTAAGTTAATAATATGGATTTTAAAAATATAATTTTACCGCTAATTTAATAGCTTAAACTTAGTAGGAATAAGGTTTAAGTAATATTTAACTTTTAAACTCAAAAGGAAAAATCTAAGTAAGATTAAACAGTGATAAATTTATAGCAAATAAGCCTTAATTTTTTCTTTTAATTCACTAGAAGCAGGAACAACTGGCAACCTTACTGTATCTGCACATAAATTTAAGGCTTCAAAAACAGCCTTAATACCTGCTGGATTATTTTCCTCAAATATATAACCAATAACATCCATTAGTTTAAAGTGAAGAATGTAAGCAGCTTTAGCATCTCCTTTTAAACCAAGACGTATCATTTCTGAGAAATCTTTAGGTAGCGCTTGTCCTATAACAGAAATTACTCCAGCACCTCCTGCTAATGTAACTCCCAAAGCTAAATCATCATCGCCAGAAATAACAAGAAAATCATCTGGTTTATTTTTTATTAACTCTAAATACTGCGACATATTATTCCCAGCTTCCTTAACTGCAATTATATTTTCAAAATCATTTGCAAGTCTAAGCGTAGTTGCTGGCTCCATGTTTTTAGAAGTTCTACCTGGAACATTATATAAAATTATATCAACAGGTGAAGCTTCAGAAACAGCTTTAAAGTGTTGGTATAAACCTTCTTGAGTTGGCTTATTGTAATAAGGTGAAACCGATAAAATGGCATCAATACCCTTCAAATCTGTACTTTTAATATCTTCTATTACTTGAGCTGTATTATTTCCACCAATACCTAATACCAGAGGCAAACGTCCATTGTTAGTTTCAGAAACAGTCTTGATTACATCCTTTTTCTCTTGCTTGGTAAGTGTCACACTTTCTCCTGTTGTACCACATATTACAAGATATTCTGTACCGTTTTCAATATTATAATTTACAATATTAGCCAACGCTTCATGGTCTACACTTAAATCTGTATTAAATGGTGTAACCAATGCAACTCCAGTTCCTAAAAACTTACTACTCATTTTTAATTTTATTTAAAATAGTTAAGTATCTAAAAATTTCATTTTTAAATACCTCAAATTCATTAACATCTGTTTTAATGATTAAATCATTTAAACGTTCATCTGAATGCAGAATCCCTATTTTGAATTTTGATTTTGATGCTGCTGTTATTAACTTTAATTCTAACACCTCTTTCTTATAATAGCTTACTAGAACATCAAAACTATTATTTAAAAAAGATTGCAATTCTACATTTTTAATGGCACCATTCCAACCAAAATCGTTTGGATTAAAACACTCATTCCAAGAATTTAAATCATCTTTCTTACTTTCCGAAAAAGCTATTACCTTAAGCTTATTTGGCCTTACTTTAATGAAATCTGCTAATTTCACAAAGCTTTCAAAATCATTAAACTCATCAATATTTAAGATAACCCCTAAACTTTCTACCCCACTTTCAGTAACATTAACTTCTCGTTCAGATAATAATTTGTTTAAGTACTTTTTATTAGATTTTTCTTTAAAACCCTTTAAAATCATTTATCTTTATGCTTTGCACAAAGGTAGCAAAAGTACATTCAAAAAATTGATTTAACACATGCGGTTTACACTTTTATTTATTTTGTTAAATTTTTTAATTTTTTCTAGTTGCAAAGACCAAAAATTACATTTAACTAAGATAAAAGGTCAACAAATTCAAATAACAGACTCCCTATCTTCACATCAAGATGTTGACAGTTTTATAAAACCTTTCAGAGAACATATTAAAAAAGAACTAGGTAATGTTTTAGCTTATGCTCCTAAAACTTACTCAAAAAATGATAATGAATTAAATACAGCTATTAGCAATTTAATGGCTGACATTATTTTTACTCAAGCTAATCCTTTATTTAAAAAATTATCAGGTTCTAATATTGATATTGTATTATTAAACCATGGTGGAATTCGTGCACCCATACCTAAAGGCCCCATAACATTAAAAACTTCATACGAGGTAATGCCCTTTGAAAATAAAATTGTTGTTGTTGGTTTAAAAGGCATCAAAGTTAAAGAGGTTCTTTCATATTTATTATCAACAAAAAAAGCACACCCCCTTTTAGGTTTAAAAATTCTTTTAGACCAAGACTATAATCTCATTGAATCAACTATTAACAACTCTCCAATAGACGAAAACAAAACCTATTATATTGCTACTAATGATTATCTCTATAATGGCGGAGATAACATGACATTTTTTAAGCCCAATGAAAGTATGGTAAATTTAGAATACAAAATCCGTAGCGCTATGATTGATTATTTTAAAAAGATTGACACCATTAACCCAGTACGAGACAATCGTTTTGTTAGAAAATAAGTAGTTATGAAAAGAAGAGATTTTATACAACAAGTTTCAGCAGGAGGCGCTTTAGCTATGGGAGGCTTTGGTCTACAATCTTTTATGACCACTCCTAAAACAACAAAAATCACTATTCTGCACACTAATGACGTTCATAGTCATATTGATCCATTGGGACCTAATAAAAGAAATGCAAATAAAGGCGGTGTGGCAAGACGTGCTAGTTTAATAGAATCTATTAGAAAAGAAAACCCTAATACTGTATTGCTAGATGCTGGTGATATTTTTCAAGGAACCCCATATTTTAATTACTATGGAGGCGAATTAGAGTTTAAACTTATGAGTATGTTAAAATATGATTTAGCAACTCTTGGAAATCATGATTTTGATAATGGTATTGACGGTTTATATGCTCAATTACCACATGCCAAATTTGAATTTGTTTCTGCAAACTATGATTTTAGTAATACAATTATGGATACCCACGTAAAGCCTTTTAAAGTTCTAAAAAGAGGTGGGATTAAAATAGGCGTTTTTGGATTAGGTATTCAGTTAAAAGGTTTGGTTGAAAAATCTTTATTTAAAGAAACCAAATATCTCGACCCCAAAGAGACAGCTCAAGATATGAGTAGAATTTTAAAAACAGAAGAAAAGTGCGATTTAATTATTTGTCTTTCACATTTAGGATATAATTACAGGCAAAAGGACAAACCAAGCGATTTGACGTTAGCAGCTTCCTCCAAAGATATCGACTTAATAATTGGTGGGCACTCCCACACTTTCTTAAAAAAGCCAACTGTGGTTAAAAATATTGAAGGAAACAATATGCTTGTTAATCAAGTAGGGGCTTATGGTATTAACTTAGGCAAGATTGATTTTTATTTTGACACTAATAAAAATAAGTCTGCCAAGGGCACTTCTATAATAGTTTAATATAAATGTAAGTTTATGCATTTGCCACGTCAAAATATGTAAACTTACAATAATGAAAAAGTACATTCCTTTTGTTTTAAGACTAATTGTAGCCATAATTTTAATTCAAACACTCCGATTCAAATTTACAGCACACCCTGATAGTGTTTATATTTTTACTCAGGTTGGTTTAGAGCCTTATGGAAGAATAGCTATAGGCGTATTAGAATTAATTGCTGGTATATTACTACTAATTCCTAAAACGGTTTGGGCCGGAGCAACACTTACCATAGGCCTTATTGGAGGTGCAATTATGATGCATCTTACTAAATTAGGAATAGAAATACAAAATGACGGAGGGGTTTTATTTATTACCGCTGTTATTACTTTTATATTTTCAGCTATAGTTTTATATATCTACAGAAAAGATATTCCTTTTTTAAAAATAGCGCAAAAAACTAATCTATAGCTATTTGAATTTCCTCTTCTCTAACATCTGAAAAACTCATTTGCTTACAGAAAAAGTAAAATGCAGAAAGTGATAATGTTGTTGAAAAGAAATTAAGTAAATTCTTTTGAGAAATATAAATATAAGCTACATCAATTACCTCAGCAAAAACAATACATAAGGCCCCTAAAAATAAGTATAGTGCTTTTTTATTGTCTCGATAAAAGAAATTTAACAGAGCCGCTGATAACAATAATAACATAATTATGTTATATACTAATTCTAAATAATATTCTCCCATCAATTCAAGTTCAGGATCAACTATAACCTGTAAAACATAAACTAAGTAAATATTGAGAGCTGTTAAAACTATTAAATGAATTTTGAAATTCTTTAAAATATGTAGCATATCTATTTTTTTGCAAATTCCTATAAATAGAAAGGCATAAGATAGTATGTAAAGCGTGTTTCCTATATAATAATCTAATTTATAAATAACTGAATAAGAATTATCATATGGAATAAAATTAACTATTAGGCCTATTATGTCAGATGCTGCATAACATAATATAAAAAGAGAAAAAAATAATGTCTTTTTATTAAAGAAAAGAAAATATATTACGGTTACAAGTGGCAATATTAAAGAGTCTAAAGTAAAGGCAATGGTTTCATTACCCAAAAACCCAAAAACTGTAAAAAGCACATAAATAACAATAACTAAACTTACCAAGACTTTCGACTTGTTCATTTTAATAGATTTGGTTCAGCACAAATATAAAAATATTTTACATATAAACGATTAATTATTGCTTTTTATCGATTTTTTTTACATATATTCTATTTTTTGTAAGAATTCATACTCGTTTAATATAGTGGTTTGAAGTTTTTCAGCTTTTTCCTTTTTACTTGGCCCCATATTAGCACCAGCTACTATAAAACTTGTTTTAGAAGAAATTGAGCTACTAACCTTTCCTCCATTATCTTCAATAAGTTTTTTAAGATCGGTTCTTGAAATAGATTCAAACACTCCTGTAACTACTATAGTTTGACCTTCTAATTTATTAGTTTGCCCTTCAAGAGCTTCAGCCGAGAGTTCTAATTGTACTCCAAATTGCTTTAAACGCTCTATTATAAGCCTATTTTCTGGAGAGCCAAAAAAATCAATAACACTCTCTGCAATTTTAACCCCTATTTCATCAACATTTACTAATTCCTCTTCGGTAGCACTAGAAATAGCATCAATACTTTTATAATGTTTAGCCAATTTTTTAGCCACCGTTTCTCCCACATACCTAATACCTAAAGCAAATAAAACACGTTCAAAAGGAATTTGAGTAGATTTTGCAATTCCATCAAGTAAATTATCCGCACTTTTTTCTGCCATTCGTTCTAACGGAATAATTTGTTCTTTGGTGAGTTCATATAAATCAGAATAATTTTTAATTAATCCTTCATTAACTAACATCGCCACAGTTTCCCCTCCCAAACCATCAATATCCATGGCCTTACGCGAAATATAATGTTGTATTCTACCAATAATTTGAGGATTACAACCATTATAATTAGGACAATAATGTTGCGCTTCACCATCTTTTCTAATTAATTCTGTTCCACACTCTGGACAAAAAGTAATATAATTTGTTGCTTCTGAAGTTTCCAGACGCTTACTTAAATCTACTCCTAAAATCTTAGGAATTATTTCACCTCCTTTTTCAACATACACCTCATCTCCTACTCTTATGTCTAACTTTTCAATTTGGTCAGCATTATGTAATGATGCTCTCTTTACTGTGGTTCCAGCCAACTCAACCGGTACTAAGTTAGCTACTGGGGTAATAGCTCCGGTTCGTCCAACTTGATAGGTAATACTTTTTAATTTAGTAGAAACTTGTTCTGCCTTAAACTTATAAGCTATTGCCCAACGTGGAGCTTTTGCGGTATAACCCAACTCTTCCTGTTGCTGTAAATCATTAACCTTAATAACAACACCATCAGTTTCATAAGGTAAATTATGTCGTTCCACATCCCAATATGCAACAAAATTTAAAACTTCATCTATGGAATTTACCAGTTTAGAAGCATCAGGAACTTTAAAACCCCAAGCTCTTGCTTTTTCTAAACTTTCATATTGTGTTCTAATACCGATATTTTGTCCTTTTATATTATAAAGTAAGCATTCTAATGGTCTTTTAGCTACTTCTGCACTATCCTGTAATTTCAAACTTCCTGAAGCCGTATTTCTAGGGTTTCTATATAGCTCTTCTCCATTTGCAATGCGCTCCTCGTTCATTTTATTAAATCCATCAAAAGGCAATACAATTTCCCCTCTAATTTCAAATTTTGGAGGGTAATCACCTTTTAAATGAAGTGGTACTGACCTAATAGTTTTTACATTAGCAGTTACATTATCACCCTGAAACCCATCTCCCCTAGTCACCGCCCTTTGCAATAAACCATTCTCGTAAGTTAAACTCATGGAAGCCCCATCATATTTCAACTCGCAGGTATACTGAATATCACCATCAACTAACTTTTTAATGCGTGTCTCCCAATCTTGTAAGTCTTCTTTAGAATAGGAGTTATCTAAGGAATACATTCTGAATTCATGAGTAACCGTTTCAAAGTTTTTAGTCACCTCGCCTCCCACACGTTGAGTTGGTGAATTGGCATCAAAAAACTCAGGATGCTGTACTTCTAAAGCTTGAAGCTCTTTTAGTTTTAAATCGAACTCATAATCCGAAATAGTGGGATTATCCAATACATAATAATTGTGGTTATGTACTCTTAGTTCGTTTCTTAGTTGGTTTATTTTTTGTTCAGCACCCATTAAATTTCTCCTTTTACCATTCTATCTTTTTTAAAGATATCCTGCCTTAATTCTATATATTTATAATTATTCTTTTTTAATAAATCAGTCATTTTATCTCCCAAAAATTCATTGATTTCGAAAAACAATTTTCCGTTTTCATTTAAATTAACTTTAGCAAAGTCACAAATAGTATCATAAAACAATAACTGATTGTTATCATCAACAAAAAGGGCTAAATGCGGTTCATTATCTAAAACATTAGGTTTCATTAATTCTTTTTCCTGCATCCTAACATAAGGCGGATTAGAAACAATAGTATCAAACTTCAAGTTTTGCTCTTTGGTTTTCCAACTTAATATATCCGATTCAATAAACTCAACCTTAACCTTATTTAACTCTGCATTTTGTTTAGCTATTGTTAAAGCACCTCTGCTTACATCTAAGGCATAAACTTGAGCATTCGGTAAATTTTTAGCTAACGAAATTGCAATACAGCCACTACCTGTTCCTATATCTAAAATAGTTAACTCACTAGATTCTTCGCTTTGTTCAGAATGACAATTTAAAATCCACTCTACTAATTCCTCAGTTTCAGGTCTTGGTATCAAGACATTATTATTCACTTTAAAGGGGAGCCCGAAAAACTCAGTTTCACCCAATACATATTGTATGGGTTCTTCTTTTTTCAATAATTCCAAGGCATCTAGAATGGCTTTTGGGTTTTCAATATTCAAATCATTTTCTAAAGCTAATTTTAATCGGTTAATTCCAAAATAAGCTTCCGTTAGCAGAAAAAATAAATTATCTATTTCTTCTTTATCATAAATAGACCCTAATTCCGAATGAAAGCTAAATTGTATTCCTTTTAATCGCATAATTCCTTAATCATCCATACACCACAATTAAAATGCCCAGTACCCCCCATTCCTTTTTCTAAATGCTTAAATCCAAAACTTTCATAAATATGAATTGCTGCTTTAAGTTGAGTTGCAGACTCTAAATAACATTGCTTGTAGCCCAAGTTTTTTGCTGTATCTAAACATTTTTCAAACATTAGCTTTCCGTATCCTTTACCCCTAACTTTAGGGGAAAAATACATTTTATTAAGCTCACAAACATCAGTACCAAAATCCTTTAAAGGCTGAATACCCGCTCCTCCTAAAATTTCACCATTATTATCAATTACATAATAAATCGTGTTATCATTTTGATAGGACTGAAACATATTTGAAGTCTCAGGGTCTGTATACGCTGTTCCTTCTAACGGAATTTTGAACTCATAAAAACATTCCCGAATTATTTGTTCAACTTGAACATTATCTTGTGGCTGAATTTCTCGAATAACAATAGTATCTTTACTCACTTAAAATGGCACTTTTATGCAAGTGAAGATACTTAAAACTGAAAAATTGAAATTATTGCCCCTTATAATTTTATCAACAATATTATTTTTAACTCTTAGTTGTTCTGTTAAAGAAAAACCAGAGTTTTTAAAAGTTGAAAATATTAAAGTTTTAGAATCTACTTCTAAGCACCTAACTGTTTCAGCAGATGCTCATTTTATAAACCCAAATGATATTGGTGGCGAATTAAAAACCGATGCCGTTAAAGTATATGTTAATGATAACGAAATGGTGACGGTTTCTACTAAAAGCTTTAAAGTACCCCCTAAAAAAGAATTTACCATTCCTCTAATAACACAAATACCAACTGATAGTCTTCTAAGCGGTAAGAGTATTGGTGGTTTAATAAATAGTCTTTTTAGCAAAAAGATAAAAGTACAATATAAAGGAGATATTATTTATAGGGCACTTGGCTTTTCTTATAGATATAATGTGGATATAACTGATAACATTAAAATTAAACTCTAACAATTGCCTGTACACGAACACTACATAAAAAGATGTCTTGAGATTGGAAAAAACGGATTAGGTACTACTAGGCCTAACCCAATGGTAGGTGCAGTTATAGTCAATAAGAATAAAATTATTGGTGAGGGGTATACGAGCCCTTATGGAGGCAATCACGCCGAAGTAAATGCTATTAATTCTGTTCAGGATAAGTCTCTTTTAAAAGAATCTACCATTTATGTTACACTAGAACCTTGTTCACACTTTGGAAAAACTCCACCTTGCAGTGACCTTATAATTACAAATAAAATCCCTAACGTTGTTATTGGGTGTATTGATGATAATAAGCAAGTGGCTGGTAAAGGGGTAAAAAAACTTATTGATGCCGGAGTAAATGTAACAGTGGGTATCCTAGAAAATGAATGTAAACAACATCATAAACGTTTTTTTACGTTTCATAATAAAAAACGACCTTACATTATTTTGAAATGGGCAGAAAGCTCTGATGGATATATTGCTCCTGAAACTAAAGACGAACAAAAACCGGTTTGGATTACAAACAAACACTCAAGACAATTGGTGCATAAATGGCGAACAGAAGAGCAAGCAATTTTAGTTGGAACAAACACAGTTATACAAGACAATCCTAGTTTAACGGCACGTGATTGGACTGGACAAAACCCAACCAGATTTGTCCTGGATAAAACACATAAACTTTCAAAAGATTTAAATATTTTTAATGATGATGCCAAAACTATTATAATTTCAAAGGACATCATAAATTTCACTGAAAATGTTGCGCAACAAATTTGCGGTGTACTTTTTAAAAATAACATCAATTCTGTTATTATTGAAGGAGGTTCAGAAACCCTTAAAACATTTATAAGTGAGAATCTTTGGGATGAAGCTCGTATATTCAAAGGAGTTCCCAACTTTAAAACCGGAACTAAAGCGCCATTACTAAAAGGGAACGTAATTTTAGAAAAAAACATAAAGGAAGATAGTCTTAAAATTTACATGAATGATTAGCACTATTATTTTCGATTTTGGAAATGTTTTCATTAACCTAAATGACGCCTACACACTTAATTACATAAAGCATTTTGAGTCTTCTGAACATTTTGAAGCTATCATGAAAACCAATTTAGCTTATGAAAAAGGAGAAATATCTACAGATGTTTTCCTTAAAAATTATATAGATTTTTTTCCAGAAGAATCAAGAGAAACCATTATGAATAAGTGGAACTCCATTCTAGCAGATTTTCCAAGACACAGATTAGACTTTTTAAAAGATTTAAAGGAAAATTCTAATTTCAAACTCATCTTGTTAAGTAACACCAACGAACTACATATAAATTGGATTAAAGAAAACATCTCTTTTTATGATGATTTTAAAAACTGTTTTGATGTTTTTTACCTATCCCATGAAATACATTTAAGAAAACCAGACAAAAATATTTTTAAATATGCTTTAAACAAAAATAGCCTTGAAGCTAATGAATGTTTATTTATAGATGACAATTTAGACAACATAAATACCGCTAAAAGTCTAAATATAAACACTTGGTATATTAACCCTGAAAATGAAGATGTCTCCAACTTATTTAAGGTAAAAAGTAATTTGTTTTAAATTTTGACTGAAAAGGATACATATAAAACCATAACCTCACATACTGAAAACATTCTTTTTAAAGACAAGAACAGTAAATTTTTTGGTTATGCTTACCCTGTTTTAAACGAAGACCAGGTTAAAAATTTCATTGAACATTTAAAAAAAGAACATCACGCTGCAAGACATTGGTGTTACGCCTATAAAATAGGTGTAGAAAATATACTATTTAGAGCCAATGATGATGGAGAACCTAGTAATAGTGCCGGTATGCCCATTTACAACCAAATATTATCTTTTGATGTTACTAATGTTTTAATTGTTGTTGTAAGATATTTTGGTGGTGTAAAATTAGGTGTTAGCGGTTTAATTAATGCTTATAAAACTACAGCACAATTAACATTGAACAATTCTAATATAATTGAGAAAACCATCAATATTGAGTACCTCATCTCCTTTGATTATAAAGACATGAATAGGGTAATGCGCATTATAAAAGAAAAAAACTTAAATATCATTAATCAGAAATTAGAATTAAAGTGCCAAATAGCAATTTCAGTTAGAAAAAAAGAATCAGAATCTATTTTTAATATTTTTGACAGATTATACGAAATAGATATTAAAAAAGTTTAATCTAAATTGTCAACTGCATCTAATATATATTTCGGGGCTTTTGTAGGCCTGTTAGTTTTCATATCAATAAATACTAGAGTGGTACTAGCTGTTGTTAAAATTTCACCCTTATCATTGGTGATTTCATAATCAAATTCAATCTTAGCCGTTGGCCTCTTTTTTAGTTGAGTTTTTACATTAATTAGATCATCATAACCAGCTGATTTTTTATAGTTTATAGTTATAGAAACTACTGGTAACATGATACCGTTTTCCTCCATAGACTTATATGAGATTCCTTGCTTCCTTAACCACTCAATTCTCCCCATTTCTAGGTATAATGCGTAATTACCATGATACACTACACCCATTTGGTCAGTTTCACCATATCTCACTCTTATTTGTATTTCGTCGAATTTCATTGTATTTATTGAATATTTTTTTGTAGTTTCGGAAAGCAAATAAACATGAGGAAAAATTTCTAAAAATTCAACAGAAAATGATTTTTTTTTTAAGAATTTTGTTCACATATTTGCCAAAGAGATTGGGGGACATATGATTTGGGAATTCCATTCTTACATTTAACTAACTAACAAACTACAATATTTAACA